>NZ_JASSUA010000010.1 GCF_030227115.1 Marinobacter sp. SS13-12 | reverse complement strand
TGACCCTGACCCCGTATTAGGTCCACCCAGAGTTGGAAAAATCCGGCTCCAGTTGGTGCTGTTTTCGCCGAGAAACCGCATGTTTCCTGGCGTAGTCCGAGGGCGTGGACCACTCCAATGCGGAATGGGGTCTGACTTGGTTATAGAACGTCCTCCACGCTTCGATTTTCTCCCGGGCGTCGGCCAGTGACAAGAACCAGTTTTCGTTCAGACACTCCTGCCGGAGTCGTCCATTGAAGGATTCTACCGTTGCGTTGTCGGTAGGCTTGCCAGGTCGCGAGAAGTCGATTTCGATGTTTCGCTCATAGGCCCAGCGGTCCATGACCTTGCCCGCAAACTCAGAACCGTTGTCGGTCTTGAGAACCTCCGGGTTACCCCGGAAGCGCGCAATCGCCGTCAGTGCTTCCTGAACATCGTGGCCCTTCAGGCTCTGACCAACCACAATGCCGAGGCACTCCCTGGTGAACAGATCAAGGATCGTCAGCAGGCGCAGTCGCCGACCGTCAAACAGCGCATCCGAGACAAAATCCATGCCCCAGATGTGATTGGGATGGTTGGCTTGTTGAAGTGGCTGACGGTTCTTGGCTGCCTTGTTGCGCCTGGGACGCTTGAGGCGAAGTGACAATCCCTGGTCCCGATAAAGCCGGTAAACCCGCTTATGGTTATCACGCCAGCCCTCTCGTTGGAGCTGGACATGCACGCGCCGATAGCCATAGTGGAGGCGCGTATGAGTGATCTCGCGGATCCTCATCGACAATGCCGATGAATCCCTCGCCACCGATTGATATCGACAAGACGCCCGGGAAAACTGCAAGACCGCACACGCCTGGCGTTCGCTGACCCCATATCGCTTTTGCAGGTCAGCCACCAGTTGGCGTTTACGAGGCGGTCTCAGAGCTTTTTTGCCACCACGTCCTGAAGCATGGCCTTGTCCAGGCTCAAGTCGGCCACCAGCTTCTTCAGTCGCTGATTTTCCTCCTCCAGCTGCTTGAGCCGCTTTAGCTCGGACGGGCCAAGGCCGCCGTACTTCTTGCGCCAGTTGTAGAAAGTGGCATCCGAGACGCCCATCTTGCGACAGACTTCGGGAACCGGAGTACCCAGCTCGGCCTGCTTCAGGGCGAAGGCTATCTGCTCTTCGGTGTAACGGGATCGCTTCATGGCATGATCTCCTGCTCAGGGCTCTATCATGCCGGATTTTCCAGTTTTAAATGGACCTAAATTCCGGTGTAGGGTCA
>NZ_JASSUA010000009.1 GCF_030227115.1 Marinobacter sp. SS13-12 | reverse complement strand
GTGATGTTGATTTCGTTGCGTTATCCGCAATTGTCTTGGGTGTTATATAGTCAAGCCGCACGAGCAATTAGTATCGGTTAGCTCAACGCCTCGCAGCGCTTACACACCCGACCTATCAACGTCCTGGTCTTGAACGGCTCTTCAGGGACCTCAAGGGTCCAGGGAGATCTCATCTTGGAAGGGGCTTCCCGCTTAGATGCTTTCAGCGGTTATCCTGTCCGAACATAGCTACCGGGCAATGCGTCTGGCGACACAACCCGAACACCAGCGGTTCGTCCACTCCGGTCCTCTCGTACTAGGAGCAGCTTTCCTCAAATCTCCAACGTCCACGGCAGATAGGGACCGAACTGTCTCACGACGTTCTAAACCCAGCTCGCGTACCACTTTAAATGGCGAACAGCCATACCCTTGGGACCGGCTTCAGCCCCAGGATGTGATGAGCCGACATCGAGGTGCCAAACACCGCCGTCGATGTGAACTCTTGGGCGGTATCAGCCTGTTATCCCCGGAGTACCTTTTATCCGTTGAGCGATGGCCCTTCCATACAGAACCACCGGATCACTATGACCTACTTTCGTACCTGCTCGACGTGTCTGTCTCGCAGTTAAGCGGGCTTGTGCCATTACACTAACCGCACGATGTCCGACCGTGCTTAGCCCACCTTTGTGCTCCTCCGTTACGCTTTGGGAGGAGACCGCCCCAGTCAAACTACCCACCACACAGTGTCCTTATCCCCGATAAGGGGACGAAGTTAGAACCTCAAACAGGTCAGGCTGGTATTTCAAGGTTGGCTCCACCAGAACTGGCGTCCTGGTTTCAAAGCCTCCCAGCTATCCTACACAAACATGCTCAAAGTTCACTGTGAAGCTATAGTAAAGGTTCACGGGGTCTTTCCGTCTAGCCGCGGATACACCGCATCTTCACGGCGATTTCAATTTCACTGAGTCTCGGGTAGAGACAGCGCCCCCATCGTTACGCCATTCGTGCAGGTCGGAACTTACCCGACAAGGAATTTCGCTACCTTAGGACCGTTATAGTTACGGCCGCCGTTTACCGGGGCTTCGATCAAGAGCTTCGCGCAAGCGCTAACCCCATCAATTAACCTTCCGGCACCGGGCAGGCGTCACACCGTATACGTCCACTTTCGTGTTTGCACAGTGCTGTGTTTTTAATAAACAGTCGCAGGGGCCTGGTATCTTCGACTGGTTTCAGCTCCACCCGTAAAGAGTCTCACCTACCACCAGCGTGCCTTCTCCCGAAGTTACGGCACCATTTTGCCTAGTTCCTTTACCCGAGTTCTCTCAAGCGCCTTGGTATTCTCTACCTGACCACCTGTGTCGGTTTGGGGTACGGTCTCGAATAGCCTGAAGCTTAGAAGATTTTCCTGGAAGCAGGGCATCAATGACTTCCAGCCCTAATGGGCCGTCGTCGTCGCGTCTCGGCATTGTGGGACCGGATTTGCCTAATCCCACTGCCTACTCGCTTAAACCGGGACAACCGTCGCCCGGCTCACCTAGCCTTCTCCGTCTCTCCATCGCAGCTATCCAAGGTACGGGAATATTAACCCGTTTCCCATCGATTACACCTTTCGGTCTCACCTTAGGGGCCGACTCACCCTGCGCCGATTAGCGTTGCGCAGGAAACCTTGGTCTTCCGGCGTGGGAGTTTTTCACTCCCATTGTCGTTACTCATGTCAGCATTCGCACTTCTGATACCTCCAGCATGCTTCTCAACACACCTTCGCAGGCTTACAGAACGCTCCCCTACCCCGCATACTTGCGTATGCAGCCGCAGCTTCGGTAACCAGTTTGAGCCCCGTTACATCTTCCGCGCAGGCCGACTCGACTAGTGAGCTATTACGCTTTCTTTAAAGGATGGCTGCTTCTAAGCCAACCTCCTAGCTGTCTGAGCCTTCCCACATCGTTTCCCACTTAACTGGTATTTGGGGACCTTAGCTGGCGGTCTGGGTTGTTTCCCTCTTCACGATGGACGTTAGCACCCACCGTGTGTCTCCCGGATAGTACTCACAGGTATTCGGAGTTTGCATCGGGTTGGTAAGTCGGGATGACCCCCTAGCCGAAACAGTGCTCTACCCCCTGTGGTATTCGTCCGAGGCGCTACCTAAATAGCTTTCGGGGAGAACCAGCTATCTCCGGGCTTGATTAGCCTTTCACTCCGATCCACAAGTCATCCCCTGGCTTTTCAACGACAGTGGGTTCGGTCCTCCAGTTGATGTTACTCAACCTTCAACCTGCTCATGGATAGATCGCCCGGTTTCGGGTCTATGCCCAGCGACTAAATCGCCCTATTCAGACTCGGTTTCCCTACGGCTCCCCTAAACGGTTAACCTCGCCACTGAACATAAGTCGCTGACCCATTATACAAAAGGTACGCCGTCACGGAACAAGTCCGCTCCGACTGCTTGTACGCATACGGTTTCAGGATCTATTTCACTCCCCTCACAGGGGTTCTTTTCGCCTTTCCCTCACGGTACTGGTTCACTATCGGTCAGTCAGGAGTATTTAGCCTTGGAGGATGGTCCCCCCATGTTCAGACAGGATGTCTCGTGTCCCGTCCTACTCGATTTCACTGGACTCAGGTTTCGGATACGGGGCTATCACCCACTATGGCGGCACTTTCCAGAGCCTTCTCCTACCAGTTGTCCAGCTTAAGGGCTAGTCCCCGTTCGCTCGCCGCTACTTAGGGAATCTCGGTTGATTTCTTTTCCTTCGGGTACTTAGATGTTTCAGTTCCCCGAGTTCGCCCCGCACCGCTATGTATTCACGGTACGGTACCGACCCGAAAGTCGGTGGGTTTCCCCATTCAGAAATGTCCGGATCACAGCTCGTTTGCCAGCTCCCCGAACCTTATCGCAGGCTTCCACGTCTTTCATCGCCTCTGACTGCCAAGGCATCCACCGTATGCGCTTAGTTGCTTGACTATATAACCCCAAGACAACTGATCTGTGCCCCACACTCAACAAGAATTCTGCCTCCACCGAAGTGAATCCAGATCCCTCATCCAGAATGAGTCTCAGAGACAGTCACTTGAAGCTATATACAACCACTTCAACGACAACACCGGATAACGCTTGAAATCGTTATCACATTGAACCTATTTCTCTCGGAGATAATGAGAAAAATAGCTTCGTGTTCTATCTCGTCCAATTTGTTAAAGAGCAAATCTGACCCAGTGATCAGAAAGGAAGGCTTCATCACTCTGAAACATTCGTTTCTGTACACTGCTAACCGAAGCTAGCCAGTAATATGGTGGAGCTATGCGGGATCGAACCGCAGACCTCCTGCGTGCAAGGCAGGCGCTCTCCCAGCTGAGCTATAGCCCCAGATGCTTGTCCAGCTTCCGTTACTCGTCGTTGCAACGTTCGTTCGCATCAGTCATGACCCATCGAGGGTCACTCCTTCACTCACTCTCGCTGCGCCTAGATTAACGAAATCTGTCCGGCGCCTCTGCTTACGTCGCATATGGACCAGGATTTTACTGATCTAGGCGTCGAGGTGCGCCGCATAGCCTGCTATGCAAGTGCATCGACAACGACGAGCAGTGAAATACTGGTGGGTCTGGGTGGATTTGAACCACCGACCTCACCCTTATCAGGGGTGCGCTCTAACCAACTGAGCTACAGACCCAAAGGTACGGGTCTGTTGACCCTTTTGCTCTCTTCTCAAGTTAACCAAGTAATTCGTGTGGACTCTGACCGAAGCGTTCGGCTTCGTTTAAGGAGGTGATCCAGCCGCAGGTTCCCCTACGGCTACCTTGTTACGACTTCACCCCAGTCATGAACCACACCGTGGTGATCGTCCTCCCGAAGGTTAGACTAACCACTTCTGGTGCAATCCACTCCCATGGTGTGACGGGCGGTGTGTACAAGGCCCGGGAACGTATTCACCGTGACATTCTGATTCACGATTACTAGCGATTCCGACTTCACGGAGTCGAGTTGCAGACTCCGATCCGGACTACGACGCGTTTTGTGAGATTAGCTCCCCCTCGCGGGTTTGCAGCCCTCTGTGCGCGCCATTGTAGCACGTGTGTAGCCCTGGCCGTAAGGGCCATGATGACCTGACGTCATCCCCACCTTCCTCCGGTTTGTCACCGGCAGTCTCCCTAGAGTTCTCAGCCGAACTGCTAGCAACTAGGGATAGGGGTTGCGCTCGTTACGGGACTTAACCCAACATCTCACGACACGAGCTGACGACGGCCATGCAGCACCTGTGTCTGAGCTCCCGAAGGCACCAATCCATCTCTGGAAAGTTCTCAGCATGTCAAGGCCAGGTAAGGTTCTTCGCGTTGCGTCGAATTAAACCACATGCTCCACCGCTTGTGCGGGCCCCCGTCAATTCATTTGAGTTTTAACCTTGCGGCCGTACTCCCCAGGCGGTCTACTTAGTGCGTTAGCTGCGCCACTAAGACTTCAAGAGTCCCAACGGCTAGTAGACATCGTTTACAGCGTGGACTACCAGGGTATCTAATCCTGTTTGCTCCCCACGCTTTCGCACCTCAGTGTCAGTATTGGTCCAGAGTGCCGCCTTCGCCACTGGTGTTCCTTCCTATATCTACGCATTTCACCGCTACACAGGAAATTCCACACTCCTCTACCATACTCTAGCCTGACAGTTCGAAATGCCGTTCCCAGGTTAAGCCCGGGGCTTTCACATCTCGCTTATCAAACCACCTACGCGCGCTTTACGCCCAGTAATTCCGATTAACGCTTGCACCCTCCGTATTACCGCGGCTGCTGGCACGGAGTTAGCCGGTGCTTCTTCTGTGAGTAACGTCAAGCCTCACGAGTATTAGTCGTAAGGTTTTCCTCCTCACTGAAAGTGCTTTACAACCCGAAAGCCTTCTTCACACACGCGGCATGGCTGGATCAGGGTTGCCCCCATTGTCCAATATTCCCCACTGCTGCCTCCCGTAGGAGTTCGGGCCGTGTCTCAGTCCCGATGTGGCTGATCATCCTCTCAGACCAGCTACGGATCGTCGCCTTGGTGAGCCTTTACCCCACCAACTAGCTAATCCGACATAGGCTCATCCAATAGCGCAAGGTCCGAAGATCCCCTGCTTTCCCCCGAAGGGCGTATGCGGTATTAATCCGGGTTTCCCCGGGCTATCCCCCACTACTGGGCAGATTCCTATGTATTACTCACCCGTCCGCCGCTCGTCAGCGGGGAGCAAGCTCCCCCTGTTACCGCTCGACTTGCATGTGTTAAGCCTGCCGCCAGCGTTCAATCTGAGCCATGATCAAACTCTTCAGTTTAAATCATACAAGAATCCGAAGATTCTCTATTCTTGCTCAAGACAAAACTCAATTTTCGACGAGTCACTGTCCTGATATTTCGTATCCGAAATACCTCGGCCAGCGCCCACACGAATTACTTGGTCAACTTTTTAAAGAGCGTTCGGGGCTTGCCCGATCAAGGTGGCGTATTCTACATCGAATCGCTGCCTTGTCAACCG
>NZ_JASSUA010000008.1 GCF_030227115.1 Marinobacter sp. SS13-12 | reverse complement strand
CCCCACACTTCGTGACATACACGAGTCAGCGCGGCTGTCAGCGTGGTCTTGCCATGGTCTACGTGACCAATGGTGCCCACGTTTACGTGTGGCTTGTTACGCTCAAATTTTGCTTTAGACATTCGACCTATCTCCCTAATCAACCAGACCGTGACGTTGACCGGACAAATAATGGAGCTCATGACCGGAATTGAACCGGTGACCTCATCCTTACCAAGGATGTGCTCTACCGACTGAGCTACATGAGCGCTTTCAACACAACTACAAATTGGAGCGGGCAGCGGGAATCGAACCCGCGTCATCAGCTTGGAAGGCTGAGGTAATAGCCACTATACGATGCCCGCGAGCAATAAGTGGTGGAGGGGGCAGGATTCGAACCTGCGAAGCTTTCGCGTCAGATTTACAGTCTGATCCCTTTGGCCACTCGGGAACCCCTCCGAGTCAGTCTCGCCAACGGCGAACCTGATTAAAACTAAAAGTGGAGCTGGCGGACGGAATCGAACCCCCGACCTGCTGATTACAAGTCAGCTGCTCTACCAACTGAGCTACGCCAGCTCACATTCGCCTCTTCAGCGAGGGCGGTATACTACGGATTTTCAGGGTCTGTTGCAACACCTTCGCAGCGCCTGATTTCGACGAGGTCGAAATTGTTTGCGTAATCCGATTCTGCCGCCTCGACCGCGCCGGAATCCGGCATCAGTTCGTCCTCAAAAACGAGCGCGTAGCTTATCTGATTTCGGGGGAAGTTGGCCAGTATTGCATTGAGATTCTGACGTTTTTTTTCTTCCAGAACCATTTCAGCCGCCTGCCTGGACTCGAACAGGCCCAGCGATATGGCGTTTTTGTTTTCTCCCCGCCTGACAAGGTAGGAATCAATACCCCGGCGCTGAAGATCATTGAACAATGCCAGCGCCCTGCCCGCCGGCTGCGGCGGAATAATAACCCAGTGTAACGGCGACAATTCCCGCTCTTCCTGCCGGACTTCATGGGCCAGGCCGGGGCTGCCGAGGGACAGGTAGGCAGCGAGTGCTGCCTCAGCGGACTCGAACCAGCCCAGGCGAACGCAATAGGTCTGCGGCACAGGCTCGCTCGCCACCACCAAAGGCTCAACGGGGTCAACGGGCTGAACTTCACCTAACCACGGTTGCGATGATGGTAGCTGCTCCGGCGACTGCTGCCCTTGATCCCCGGGAGCATCGGTCTTCAGGTTCGCTACCCGGGGCAGGCTCTGTTGTTCCAATACCACGGCGACTCGAACCGGAACGAAACTATCCCCGTAGAACCAGAGCGCAAGGTTGACCAATAACAGAACAAGGGCAAGCCACTTCATTCCGGCTCCCACCCCCCGTCAACGGCTGCAAGCCCGTTCAATACCAGATAGGGATCATGAATAGCAGAGAGCCCCGCGCCAATCAGGCCCGAAGCATCACCACCGGTGACCAGAACCCGATCCAGCCCGAAATGGCTGACATCCTTATGTAATCGCGCGACCATTGCTTCCCGGAGCCACGCCAAGCCATGCTGGACGCACTCTGTCGTGGAAGCGCCAGGACTGCCCTGCTCGGCATCCAGACTGTCGAACCCTATCCTGGCAGCATCCTGCTTGAGCGAGCGCAGCATCATCTGCTTGCCCGGCAAGATATATCCGCCCAGGTGGGCACCGGACCTGGCGACATAATCAACGGTAATGGCGCTGCCTGCGTCTACAACCGCAAACCCGCCGGCACCTGTCGCCTGCCAGCCACCGCACATGGCATGCCAGCGGTCGGCCCCCATTCTGGTCACATCGCTATAGGCATTCATCAGCTTTCCGCGACGGTTTTCCGCCCAGTGAAAGATAACGGGTGCTTTGCACGCAGCTTCAAGCCTGGCCTGTAGGTGCTGACGTCGGTCTTCCGAAATTACGGTCGATATGGCGATACACTCAATGGCGTCAGCCCAGGGGGCCCAATCCTGAAAGCCCCCGTCCTCGTCCAGACTTGCAAAACCCTTTTCCAGCACATCTCCGCGAGCGCGCAGCTGCCATTTTATACGGGTGTTCCCGGCATCTATCAGCAGCTTCATGACTGCACCCGCAGGCTTATCTCACCGGCACGAACCTTTACCAGCTCTTCACCCTCTGCGATCAGGTAGTTGCCGGAGTCGTCTATACCGCGGCCGATTCCGGAAAGCTCACCCTGGGTGGCCACCAGCGGCTTTCCGGCGAAGATGTCACGGCTCTGCCAGCGCTCCCGGAACCCGCCGAAGCCTTGCTCCGCGAACTCATCCACGGCTCCCAGAACCGAATTGATGACCGATGCCGCAAGTTCGTTACGGCACCAGCGGCGTTCAGGCACAGCCCGGGCCAGACTGCTCCAGGCCTGGTCGACACCTGCAGCGTCAGTCATGTGTACATTCATACCAATACCGGCCACCACCTTCACAACACCCTCTTCGAGCTCTCCCTGAAGTTCAACCAGGATACCGGAGAGCTTGCTGCCTCCAACGAAAATGTCATTGGGCCATTTCAGCCCCACACCAGCCACTCCCTGATGCTCCAGCGCTTCAGCGACAGCGACACCCAGCACCAGGCTCAACCCGTCGAGCATGGCAAAGCTGCCCCGAAAGGTAAGCCCCAGGCTAAGGTAGAGGTTCTGACCCCGGGGACTTTGCCATGGCCGCCCGCGCCTACCGCGGCCAGCGGTCTGACAGTCCGCGATACAAATGGGAATGCGGCCGGTTGCGGGGTCCTGGCGCCGCCGCACGATTTCGGCATTGGTCGAGTCCACCTCGTCCAGAACCATCAGCTCAATGGCAGAACGATGTCGCACGCCAAGGCCTTTCAGGATCTGGCTCTGATCGAGCAGGTCCATATCCGTCAGCAGACGATAGCCCTTGCCGCGGATGGTTTCTATCCGGATACCTTTGTCCATGGCACGACGGATCTGCTTCCAGATCGCCGTGCGGCTGATGCCAAGACTGGCGGCAAGTGACTCACCGGAATGGACCTGCCCGTCTGCCAGGAGGCCGAGGAGTGCTCTGGATTTCATGAAGGCATGCCCGCTTGATTGAAAGGATCAGGGCGGGATTAAACAACACGTAGAACCAAAAGACAAAGGACGAGACCAAAGCGGTATCGCAATTTCTGAAGATTGTCCCACTGGCACTCAGGGTATCGGGGTTGCCGTCAGGTTGGCCTCGATATCGAAGTTCTGCATTTTTACACCGTACACAGCGGTTTGGGGTCCGCCGGTTGGGTGTACCAGGTCAATGTTACTAATGGAAAGCTCCTTGAACCGGCTTCTGGCCTGAACTGCAAATCCCAGCGGCCGGTTTTCCAGGTCTGTTGCAGTGGGAGATGAGACGTAGCGATATCCAGCCGCGGCCGCAGAATCCATGATCTTTTCGTCTCCCCTCGCACCGGTTACCCCCAGAGCGTCCGCACCATCCGACTTTTTGACCACTTTGGTCTGGTAAACGTCCACGGACAAATCCGTGCGGATACCGAAAGTATTGTCGTCTACACCATCGCCGTCGAAGTCGCCACCATCGCTGGTATGGATATCATTGAGCAGCAGCCTGGTGCCGGTGTTGTTGATCGGGTTCCCGCTGGAATCAGTCTGGCGATTGGTTTCCCAGGTAAAGGCGTTCTTGCGGGTGTCACTCACGGCCCTGGCAAATATCTGTTTCAGCCGGATGGTAATCCCTTCTTCCCCCCGGGCTTCCCAGAGGCCGCCCGAGGCGGTGCAATCCGCCCGGGTAGAACCTGAGCCTCCGGCACAGACATCACCAGCGCCACCAGGCACAATAGTCATGGTGCTTCCGGTTTCGTACTTCTGCAGGACAAAGCGGCCGAAACTGGCCCCCGCCTCCTTGTCGCCAACACGGAGGTTACCCACATCCATCATGCTCCAGGCTTCGCCCTTCATGATGGCCAGACCTTCATCGGTGACATCTATGGTCATGTCGCGGACATGAGAGTCATAGCTCAGATCGCTGATCCACAGGCCTTTCTGGGAAATTTCTCCCTCACCTTCGTCATAAGGCGCGGCAATGATGGCGGCCCGACCGTTACGTATATGGATATCCGAATTGATGGTCAGGCCTTCACCACTGGCACCACCGGCACCCAGCGTCACCTGGCCATCCAGTTCGAATTCATAGGCGGGGTAAAAGCCCAGCGCCAGAAGCAGCTCGGTACCACCCTGCAGCGGTGCGTCGTCACTGCCCACCCGCAAGCCATTGATACGGTAACCGGCGTTCACATCCTCAAATCCAATCCTGAGACCATCATAGAAACGGGTACCATTTTTTTCTCCATCCCGGGTGACACTCACCGTCACATCACCTTGCCCCCAGGACTGCAGGCCACTGAAGATAACCCGGTTTCCGTCCTCCGTGTAACTCAGGTCAGCCAACTGCAGGCTCCATTCAGCGGACAACCTGAGACCCTGTGGGCCGGTATCAGGATGCCCTCCGCCCTGCACGTATACGGCATTGGTATAACTGCGACCGTTATAGGTGTGATCCCGCAGCATGAAGCTGACATTGACCTCACCGATGCTCTTGCTTCCGGCCCCCATCTCGATGCGGCCAATATTGAACTCTCCGTCCAGCGATCCCAGCGTTAGCCCCAACGCATTACGGCCGAACCGGTCCGTGGTGACATCTATCCGCAGGTCATTGACGTTGTAATGGCCGGTAATATCCCTGAACGCAAGCGCGTTGCTGTCGTCGTGGTATATAAAGGAAGCGCTGTTAATCGTGGTCTGGTTGTCCAGACGGAAACCCTCCCCGTCCCGACCGCCGGCAGTAATGGCCGTTTTCGAGGACAGGTCAAAGGTGCCGCTAAGCCCCCCGTAGCTGGGCAGTGCCTGTCCGGTGGCGACATCAAAGCTGTTGCCATGATTCGCGGGATTACCGCTGTAGCGGATGGCCCCCACATCATAGGAACCCGTAATGCGTGGGGCACTCAGTTCCAGCGTGTTACCAACAACGTTGAGGGTGATGCCAAGCGCCTCCACATCCAGAGTGATATCGTCGAGAAAGACTTCGCTGCCATTGGTACGATAGCCAAGGCGGCCACCCGTCATGGTGTAGGCGGTGTCGAACGTATAACCTGAAGATCCGTATGCACCACCCGGACTGATGCGAAGACTGCCTTGCAGGCTGTGGTCAAAGAACACGCCGCCCATCCCGATACCCGGTGCGCCAGCCAGACGGATATCGCCGAACTCGATGCGGCGGTCTTCAATCAGGTAGTCGAGGTTGAGCGCTGCGTCTTCCGTAATATCCACCCTGATAACATGAGCAGCCGATTCCCCCGGCCTGCTGGCGGAGCCGACACGGAAGTCCTCCAGATAGATGCCGTTCCCATCGTCAAAGTACGACAATCGATCTGCGGTCATGCCCAGCTCCATCTCCAGGGTTATACCGCTCTGGCCACTGATATCAGCCAGGTCGTCGTCGTCAAGGCTCTGCATCTCGGCAATCACCGGGGCTGACAGTGTCATAATGAGGAGCCAGCTAACCTCCGATCTGAAAGACTGCTTAGCAATACCGGGCATATCCCTCTCCCTATGGGTTACCTGTGGGGAAAACCAGCAGGTTTCCCTCCATGATGACTTCACCCTGCATTTCCACCGCAAGAATGTCCGTTTGCCGGAAGCCCGGATCCGTCGGCCGGGGCATATTGCTGCCAGCAATCTTGAAACGGACATCGTTGTAACGGACGATATCCGGTAAACCGATCTCCATCACATCGCGATTGAACAGCTCGCCATCGCCGCCGAACCCGGAGTCAATAGACCGAACCCTCAGTGTCAGCCCTTCAAAGGCAAAATTGCCCCGTATTTCATCCAGTACCATCCAGCCGCCGTCTGCCTTCAGGCGATAGGCCAGCCTGGCACCGCACTTCTTGTCCGGGTTGTCACAGCAGCCGAAATAGCTGTTCTCGATCGGCCCACCCATTTCGTTGATGCTGATGTCGCCGGACAGGTAAATACCTCCCTGACCGGAGACTTCGGCCAGGTCCTGGTCATCCAGGCGATCAAGCTCGGCAGCAGCCTGTTCTGCCCCGAACATCGCTATCACGATAACTGCAGCCTGCCGGTAGCGTTTATTCATGGCGCCAGATCCTTGGTTCGGATATCCAGATGCTGAATCAGCATGCCCTCGACTCGCGCCGACCCGAAATCCCGGTCGGCCACGGAGAAGTTGCCAATATGCAGGTTGCTGCGGTAGTCAGGGTTGGTGTAATAGTCCTCGTAGAAATCCCAGGTGTCCGTATCACTGCTGCCACGCAGCCCATCGGCGCCAATCGTCCCGGGAGCGGGCCGGTCAATGGCCGCCACTTCAACCACAAAGTTGCCAGTGCCATCCACATCGAAAAACACCGGCTGCAACTGGTTGCCGATGGCCAACTCCAGGGCAAAATTGGTCATGGTGATACGGGAACCACAGGACAGGCCATCCTGGGAACAGGCGTTAATCGACAGTTCGGGTGACTGGAAATTGAGCTTGAACTGACCCACCATCTGCTGACGATCGTCATCCCCCCATAGCCGAAGATAACTGCCGTCTATCACTGCGCTCTTGGCGTGGATGTTGATGTTGGCTGAGCGGTCATCTCCCACCGCAACATTCATCTGCATGCCAATATCCGGGCGTTCGCCCACGAAATCCGCCGTTGCCGGGCGACTGGAACAGACACCACTACCCGCCGCTGCGCCGGAGCTCATGCAATCGTAGCCCTGGGCTGCATCCATCAATGCCGGGGCCGCGAATTCAAGCACCGCCCTGTCCCGGATGCCGATAGTATTTCCGTCCACCACATCAATCCGGTAAGGGTTCACCAGTCGCCCCAGGTTCACCGGGCTCAGGTTCTGACCGTAGTTACTTCCGTTTCCGGAGATATAGAGGTGGTTGACCACAATCTCGACATCGCGACCATCGGTGCTCTTGAGGCCACCTATCTTGAAGATCCGCGCCTGATTACCATCAGCATCGGGTGCATCCGTGCCATGGGAAAATTTGAAATTTTCCAGCACGACACCGATTCCAGCACCGTCAATCTCCGACAGTTCCTGCTCGGAGAGGTCCTGAAGTTCGGCAGTTGCGATCGCTGGTGCAAGGAGGGCGACCAGAACAATTATGCTGCAGAGTACCTGTGGGAGTTCAACAACGGCACAACACCGCTTCCGAGACAATAACATCAGAATAGCCCCCTGCCCCGGTCAATATATTCAGTCCGGTAACGGTCGGTGCCGTAAAGCGCTTCACTCAGATTCACTTCAGTTGCACCGTTCGGAATATTGAAGAATGCGCCGGACGTGGCACGGATGAAATCCTCCGGTGTCGGATTGGTGTTCTTGACGTCCTTCAGCCAGTCGAGATCCTTGGTCTGAAACGAGATAAATGCCCCGTCGGCAGGGCCCGTAATCCTCCGCTCATCCCCGACTTCCTCAACAGTACCTATCGGGAAACTGTTGTAGATATCCAGATAAAAACAGGAGTCGATACCCAACACCAGACAGTCCTGAGCGTAGACATAGATATCTCCGCTGCCACAGCTGAAAAAAGAGCAGTCGGGTACTTCAATGCGGGAACTGGAGCCCCAGCCAATAAGGTTTTTCACCGACCAGCGAGTAAAGCCACCGGCATCCTCAAGCACGAAGCGTTCGCCATTGGGAATCCCTATATGCTCGGCCCTTATTGGATCCAGTTCGCCAATATTGGGGTCGCCCTCCTCACCATAAACCAGTTCCGCCTTGGTCTGGAGCGGGCTTCCGCCCTCAAGCAGCGGGGTGAGCAGAACAATCACCTGATCAAAGAAGTTGCCGCTGGAGCTTGCCTCACTCAAGCCTTCGCCGCGATCAACAATATCGACATTAACATTGCCGGTAAGGGTTTCGATCTTGCCAGACAGGATGCCCATGGACTCGCCGAAGCCCAGACGAAAGCCCACGATCTCCTGGGCATCTTCGTCGAAGGCAAATTCCAGGAAAGGGTTATCAATATTGAACGGGACGATTTCACCTTCACCATAGGCAGTACCATCCGGTTTAAGCTGACGCGGGGATTTCGGGTTGCTGTCAAAATACGCCTGATTATTGATGTACCCGAGGGCGAAATCCTCGATGTACACATCGGAAGTACCTGCCATCTCGCCATCCCGTTCGTACCGGCCCAGCTCGAGGACATCCACATTGGTCTGTAGATCAATCTCCATGCCCAGGTTAACCCGGGTATAGGACGTGGTATCGGATTGGTCGGGGTGGTATTGGCGATCAACGGATATGAATGCCTGGCCAGTCACCTCTGACATGTCGCTGTCGGAGATTGGCTGCAAGTCTGCTACGGCGGGAGGGGTAAAGGACAGCACCGCTAAGGGAAGCCAAACAACACGTTTCATAGACACATCTCACCATTAACCGCCTGTTTTCAAGCCGGTTTATTGTTTTTGGATGAGTGTCTCTGAACACTTATATTGCTATGGCTAGCGCTGTTATCGCTGGCTTTGTTTTATTTTTTGGCCAGTTCTTATACAAATATTAACGCTGTTTACACAATGTCACTGTGAGCGGTGTCATAAATTTGGAAGGTCGGTCTCGTTTTAACTTACGTTTGTTCAGGCAATAAAAAACCCCCGACGGCGAAGCCGCGGGGGTTTTTCGGTATTAAGAGCCTGACGATGACCTACTCTCACATGGGCAGAAGCCACACTACCATCGGCGCTGGTCTGTTTCACTGCTGAGTTCGGGATGGGATCAGGTGGTTCCAGACCGCTATGGTCG
>NZ_JASSUA010000007.1 GCF_030227115.1 Marinobacter sp. SS13-12 | reverse complement strand
CGTCATCGACCATGTCCGCCTTGTTCAGGAACACAACGATGAAAGGTACGCCGACCTGGCGGGACAGCAGGATGTGCTCACGAGTCTGCGGCATGGGGCCGTCAGCTGCGGAACACACCAGGATTGCGCCGTCCATCTGTGCCGCACCCGTGATCATGTTCTTCACATAGTCAGCGTGGCCCGGGCAGTCTACGTGGGCGTAGTGACGTGCCGGTGAATCATACTCAACGTGTGAAGTCGCGATAGTAATACCACGGGCCTTCTCTTCCGGCGCGTTATCGATAGAATCGAATGCACTTGCACTACCAGTACCCCACACTTCGTGACATACACGAGTCAGCGCGGCTGTCAGCGTGGTCTTGCCATGGTCTACGTGACCAATGGTGCCCACGTTTACGTGTGGCTTGTTACGCTCAAATTTTGCTTTAGACACGGTTACACCTCTTCCTGTTTCTTAAGTCCTGGGGATCAACCCTTTTTAATGATCGCTTCGGCAATGTTCGAGGGAGCTTCCATATAGCGGGAGAACTCCATCGCATAAGACGCCCGACCCTGCGTTGCAGAACGCAGATCGGTGGCGTAACCGAACATCTCCGACAACGGAACCTCTGCACGAATCTGCTTGCCAGAAGGAATGTCTTCCATGCCCTGCACGAGACCGCGACGACGGTTCAGGTCGCCTACTACGTCACCCATGTAATCTTCAGGGGTAACAACCTCTACCCTCATCATCGGCTCGAGAAGGGCTGGGCTGGCTTCCAGAGCGCCTTTCTTCATCGCCATGGAACCGGCGACCTTGAAGGCCATCTCATTGGAGTCAACGTCGTGGTAAGAACCATCGTACAGCGTGGCCTTGATGCGCAGCAGCGGGTAACCGGCCAGACAGCCGTTCTGCATCTGCTCCTGAATGCCTTGCTGGACAGCAGGTATGTATTCCTTGGGAACGACACCACCAACGATTTCATTCACGAAGATAAAGTTCTCGCCATCTTCATCATCAAGAGGCAGCGGCTCAAGCTTGATCTTGACGTGACCGTACTGACCACGACCACCAGACTGACGTACGAACTTGCCTTCCACATCCACGTTCTTACGGATGCACTCACGGTAAGCAACCTGCGGCTTACCAATGTTTGCCTCTACCTTGAACTCGCGACGCATGCGGTCAACGATAATGTCCAGGTGAAGCTCACCCATACCGGAGATGATGGTCTGGCCGGACTCTTCATCAGTGCGCACACGGAATGAAGGATCTTCTTGGGCCAGCTTGCCAAGGGCAACACCCATCTTCTCCTGATCAGCTTTGGACTTCGGCTCTACGGCTACGGAGATAACCGGCTCCGGGAATTCCATGCGCTCCAGGATGATCTTGTGGTTCTCGTCGCACAGGGTATCACCGGTCGTGACACTCTTGAGGCCAATTGCCGCAGCAATGTCACCCGCAAGAACTTCCTTGATCTCCTGACGCTCTTTGGAGTGCATCTGAACCATACGGCCAACGCGCTCTTTCTTCTGCTTGACCGAATTGTAAACCGCATTACCGGATTCGAGCCTACCGGAGTAGACACGGAAGAAGGTCAGCGTGCCGACAAACGGGTCTGTCGCAATCTTGAATGCCAGAGCGGAGAAGGGAGCATCGTCATCAGCCTGACGGGTTTCTTCAGTACCGTCTTCGTCCACTTCACCACGGATGGCTTTAACCTCATCCGGCGCTGGCAGGAATTCGATAACAGCGTCCAATACCGCCTGAACACCCTTGTTCTTGAAGGCAGAACCACAGGTCGCGATGACGATCTCATTGGCGAGCGTACGAATACGCAGACCTTTTTTGATGTCGTCGTTGTTCAGCTCGCCCTCTTCGAGGTAGCGTTCCATCAACTCTTCGTTGGCTTCCGCGGCCGCTTCCATCATCTCTTCGCGGTACTTGGCCACTTCCTCGGCCATTTCCGCCGGAACATCACGCTCGTCATAGGTTGCACCAGCGTCGTCTTCGTTCCAGTAGATCGCCTTGTTACGGATCAGATCGATAACACCGGCAAAGTCCTCTTCAGAACCAATCGGCAACTGAACCGGTACGGCGTTGGCACCCAGGCGATTCTTGATCTGGGCAACAACCCGCAGGAAGTTGGCGCCGGCACGGTCCATCTTGTTGACGAATACCATGCGCGGAACTTCGTACTTGTTGGCCTGACGCCAGACAGTCTCGGACTGCGGCTCAACACCTGAAGAACCACAGAACACCACAACCGCACCGTCGAGTACACGCAGCGAGCGCTCTACCTCGATGGTGAAGTCAACGTGTCCCGGGGTATCGATGATGTTGATACGGTGCTCAGGATACTGTTTGTCCATGCCCTGCCAGAAACAGGTGGTTGCAGCAGACGTGATGGTAATACCACGCTCCTGCTCCTGCTCCATCCAGTCCATGGTTGCTGCGCCATCATGAACTTCACCAATCTTGTGGGAAATACCTGTATAGAACAGGACCCGCTCGGTGGTTGTGGTTTTGCCCGCATCAACGTGCGCACAAATACCAATGTTTCTGTATCTCTTGATCGGAGTCTTACGTGCCACTGTATAAACCTCGGCTGATTAGAAACGGAAGTGAGAGAACGCCTTGTTGGCTTCTGCCATGCGATGAACGTCTTCGCGCTTCTTAACAGCGGAGCCTTTGCTATCAGCGGCATCCAGGATTTCGCCTGCCAGACGCTGAGCCATGGACTTTTCACCACGTTTCCGTGAATATTCTACGAGCCAGCGCATGGCCAGCGCGTGCTGACGGGAAGGCCGCACTTCTACAGGCACCTGGTAAGTAGCACCACCCACGCGACGGGACTTAACCTCAACCATCGGCTGGATGTTCTCCAGGGCCTTCTCGAACATTTCGATCGGCTCTTCCTTCGACTTGTCGGCAACGATATCGAGCGCGCCATAAACAATGCGCTCTGCAACGCCTTTCTTGCCACTTTCCATCACATGGTTGATGAACTTGGCCAGACGTGCACTGCCGAATTTGGGATCCGGGATAATTTCCCGTTTTGCTGCAACTCTTCTTCTAGGCATCGATAAGCCCTTATCTGTTAAAAGGTCTTCAGGAACCCCTGAGATAGCATCAGCTACTCAGCCTTACTCTCACCGTTCTACGTAGCAACGATAAAAGACACCCGCGTGGGACATCAGGACTTGGGTCGTTTTGCACCGTACTTGGAGCGGCCCTGCTTACGGTTCTGCACACCCTGGGTGTCCAGTGTTCCGCGAACAGTGTGATAGCGCACACCCGGAAGGTCTTTAACTCGACCACCACGGATCAGCACAACACTGTGCTCCTGAAGGTTGTGACCTTCACCACCAATGTATGAGGAAACCTCGTAGCCGTTAGTCAGGCGAACACGGCACACTTTACGCAGTGCTGAGTTCGGCTTCTTCGGCGTTGTGGTGTATACACGAGTACACACACCACGGCGCTGAGGACAGGCCTGCAGAGCAGGAACGTCGCTCTTGGCTGCCTTGCGTTTACGAGGCTTACGCACCAACTGATTAATCGTTGCCATGTAAGCAAACTCCAAAAAACCGTATCAATGAAACTTACCCCCGACAGGCGGGGGTAAAATTTGAGGGTCGCAAGTGTAAGCCCGCGCCCCCTAACAGTCAAGATGACTGATCTCTTTTTAACCACCCGCGGCGTAAGTAACTACCGGCGGGTGGCCGTGCCGGCCAACTCAGCTTTCGCGGTTGAGCTCGGCACTCAGAGCTTCTTCCACATCCGCTGCGGTTACGCCCTGCTCTTCCAGTTCACGCTTGCGCTTGCGCTCTGCGTGGTAGGCGAGACCGGTACCAGCCGGAATCAGGCGACCCACCACCACGTTTTCCTTCAGGCCGCGGAGGTAGTCCCGCTTGCCGGTGACGGCGCCTTCGGTCAGAACCCGCGTGGTTTCCTGGAACGATGCTGCAGAGATGAAGGACTCTGTTGCCAGAGATGCCTTGGTGATACCCAGCAGCAGACGATCGCACCTTGCGGGCTCCTTGTCGGCTGCCTCTGCTTTCTCGTTCTCTTCCATGAACTGAGTGATCTCAACCTGATCACCACCCAGCAGGCTGGTATCGCCGGCGTCGGTAATCTCGACCTTGCGCAGCATCTGACGAACAATAACTTCGATGTGCTTATCGTTGATGACAACGCCTTGCAGGCGGTACACGTCCTGGATCTCGTTGGTAATGTACTTCGCCAACGCCACTACACCCAGCAGGCGCAGAATATCGTGCGGGTTGGAAGGGCCGTCGGAGATGACCTCACCCTTCTCGACCGTCTCACCCTCGAACACGTTCATCTGGCGATGCTTCGGAATCAGAACCTCATACGGATCCGCATCCTTCGGCGTGATCACCAGGCGCTTCTTGCCCTTGGTTTCCTTGCCGAATGAAACCACACCACTGACTTCCGCCAGGATCGAGGACTCTTTCGGACGACGGGCTTCGAACAGGTCGGCAACCCGTGGCAGACCACCGGTAATATCCCGGGTCTTCGAGCTTTCCTGCGGGATACGTGCAACCACGTCACCCAGTTCGACCCTGGCACCGTTGGCCATGGTCACCAGCGCGTTGGCTGGCAGGAAGAAGATTGCAGTACCGCCACCGGGCAGCTCAACGTCCTCACCCTTCTCGTCAATCAGCTGGATGGCAGGACGGATGTCCTTACCGGCCGCCGGACGTTCCTTGGGATCGATAACTTCCATGGTGGACAGACCGGTCAGCTCGTCTGTCTGGGTCCGGACAGTGATGCCCTGATCCATGTTGACGAACCGGACGGTACCTTCCGCCTCGGCAATGATCGGGTGAGTGTGCGGATCCCACTTGGCAACCGCGACACCGGCTTCAACCGAATCACCATGCTTGACCGACAGCACCGCGCCATAGGGGAGCTTGTACCACTCACGCTCACGGCCCTGTTCGTCGGCAATCGCCAGCGCAGAGGAGCGGGAGATCACGACCAGCGTGCCGTCGCTCTTCTCGATGGACTTCAGGTTGTGCAGGCGAACAGTGCCGCCGTGCTTGACCTGGATATTGTCGACCGCAGACGCCCGGCTGGCCGCACCACCAATGTGGAAGGTACGCATGGTCAGCTGGGTACCTGGCTCACCGATGGACTGCGCCGCGATAACACCGACCGCTTCACCAACGTTGACCTGATGGCCCCGCGCAAGGTCACGACCGTAACACTTGGAACAGATGCCGTGGCGGGTTTCACAGGTAATCGCAGAACGAACCCAGACTTCGTCCACACCGGCACGCTCAAGCGACTCAACCGCTTTCTCATCCAGCAGAGTGCCGGCTTCGACAACGGCATTGTCCTTGTCGGTAGGCGTGAACGCAGCACGTGCAGTGACACGACCGAGAACACGATCACCCAGAGGCACGACCACGTCACCGCCTTCGATATGCGGCGTCATCAGCAGGCCTTCCTCGGTGCCACAGTCGGTTTCTGTGACCACCAGATCCTGGGACACGTCCACCAGGCGGCGAGTCAGGTAACCGGAGTTCGCCGTCTTCAGAGCGGTATCCGCCAGACCCTTACGGGCACCGTGCGTGGAGATGAAGTACTGAAGTACGTTCAGACCCTCACGGAAGTTCGCGGTAATCGGGGTTTCAATGATCGAGCCATCCGGCTTCGCCATCAGACCACGCATACCCGCCAACTGACGGATCTGTGCGGGGGAGCCCCGGGCGCCGGAGTCGGCCATCATGTAAACGGAGTTGAAAGACTCCTGCATGAGGTCTTCGCCATTTTCGCCTTTGACAGCCTTGCCATCCGGCCCGATAACCTGTTCCTGGGACAGCCTGTCCATCATCGCCTTGGACACTTTGTCGTTGGCGCGGGACCAGATATCGATAACCTTGTTGTACTTCTCGCCCTGGGTCAGCAGACCGGACGCGTACTGGGTCTCGATGTCCTTGACTTCTTCAGACGCCGCATCCACCAGCTCGTACTTCTCGGGAGGAATCTCGAAGTCGTTAAAGCCGATTGAAATGCCGGAAACCGTCGCGAAGTGATAGCCCATGTACATCAGCTGATCCGCAAAAATCACGGTGTCTTTCAGACCCGCATCGCGGTAACAGGTGTTGATCAGGTTGGAGATCGCCTTTTTGACCATCGGCTTGTTGACGATGTCGTAGGACAGACCGTCAGGCACGATATCAAACAGCAGTGCACGGCCGACCGTGGTTTCCACGATCTTGAGCACTTCAATCTTCTCGCCGTTTTCGTCATAGGTCACTTCTTTAACGCGGACCTTGACCATGGCCTGAAGATCCACCTTGCCGGCGCCATAGGCGCGGTGCGCCTCTTTGACATCGGCAAACACCATGCCTTCACCAAGCGCACTCTTGCGGTCACGGGTCATGTAGTAAAGACCCAGCACCACGTCCTGAGACGGCACGATGATCGGCTCGCCGTTAGCCGGCGACAGCACGTTGTTGGTGGACATCATCAACGCACGGGCTTCGAGCTGGGCTTCCAGGGTCAGCGGTACGTGGACCGCCATCTGGTCACCGTCGAAGTCGGCGTTGTAGGCCGCACACACCAGCGGGTGCAGCTGGATCGCCTTGCCTTCAATCAATACCGGCTCGAACGCCTGGATACCCAGACGGTGAAGCGTGGGTGCCCGGTTGAGCATGATCGGGTGCTCACGGATGACCTCGTCCAGGATATCCCAGACCACGCCTTCCTCGCGCTCGACCATTTTCTTGGCGGCCTTGATCGTGGTCGCCAGACCACGGTGCTCCAGCTTGGAGAAAATAAACGGCTTGAACAGCTCCAGCGCCATCTTCTTGGGAAGACCGCACTGGTGCAGGCGCAGGTAGGGACCAACCACGATCACCGAACGACCGGAGTAATCCACTCGCTTACCGAGCAGGTTCTGACGGAAGCGACCCTGCTTACCCTTGATCATGTCTGCCAGGGACTTCAGCGGGCGCTTGTTGGTGCCGGTAATGGCGCGACCACGACGGCCGTTGTCCAGCAGTGCGTCCACAGCTTCCTGCAGCATCCGCTTCTCGTTACGCACAATGATATCCGGAGCATTGAGCTCCAGCAGGCGCTTGAGACGGTTGTTCCGGTTGATCACCCGACGGTACAGATCGTTCAGGTCGGACGTGGCGAAACGGCCACCGTCCAACGGTACCAGCGGACGCAGATCCGGCGGCAGAACCGGCAGCACGGTCATGACCATGTCGCCCGGCTTGTTACCGGAGTACAGGAAGGCCTCGAGAATCTTCAGGCGCTTGCTGAATTTCTTGATCTTGGTTTCGGAGTTGGTCTGGGGAATCTCTTCCCGCAGGGCTTCAACCTCGGCCTGCAGATCAATACCTTCCAGCAGTTCCTGGACGGCTTCGGCACCCATGCGGGCGTCGAACTCGTCGCCGAACTCTTCCAGCGCTTCGTAGTACTGCTCGTCGTTCAGCAGCTGCCCTTTCTCAAGGGTCGTCATGCCCGGCTCGATAACAATGAACGATTCGAAATACAGAACCCGTTCAATATCGCGCAGGGTCATGTCCAGCATCAGACCGATGCGGGACGGCAGTGATTTCAGGAACCAGATATGGGCGACCGGGCTGGCAAGCTCGATATGACCCATGCGCTCACGGCGCACACTGGCCAGTGCCACTTCAACACCACACTTCTCGCAGATGACACCACGGTGCTTGAGGCGCTTGTACTTGCCGCACAGGCACTCGTAATCCTTGATCGGGCCGAAGATCTTGGCACAGAAAAGACCGTCACGTTCAGGCTTGAACGTACGGTAGTTGATGGTCTCAGGCTTTTTGACCTCACCAAAAGACCATGAACGGATCATGTCAGGCGACGCCAGTCCAATACGGATGGCGTCAAATTCCTGCTTCTGGTTCTGGTTTTTGAGAAGATTCAGCAAATCTTTCATCAGTAACAGCTCCGGATGGCGTTATTCTCGGGCGGGTACCGACCGGTACCCGCTCACGCTGCCAAAAACAATTCGGCTCAGTCGGATTCCAGCTCGATGTCGATACCCAGCGAGCGGATTTCCTTGACCAGAACATTGAAGGACTCGGGCATGCCCGGCTCCATACGATGATCGCCATCGACAATGTTCTTGTACATCTTGGTCCGACCATTCACATCATCAGACTTCACGGTAAGCATTTCCTGCAGCGTATACGCCGCACCGTAAGCCTCGAGGGCCCACACTTCCATCTCACCGAAGCGCTGACCACCGAACTGCGCCTTACCACCCAGCGGCTGCTGGGTAACCAGGCTATACGAACCGGTGGAACGAGCGTGCATCTTGTCGTCGATCAGGTGGTTCAGCTTGAGGATATACATGTAGCCAACCGTTACCGGACGGTCAAACTCGTCGCCGGTACGGCCGTCATACAGCACAGTCTGGCCAGTGGTACTAAGACCTGCCAGCTCAAGCATCCGCTTGACCTCCGCTTCCTTGGCACCGTCGAATACCGGCGTTGCCATGGGAACACCCGTGCGCAGGTTGTTGGCCAACGCCAGGATCTCCTTGTCGCTCAGCGAATCCAGGTCAACCTGTGTGACCTCGTCCGAGTGGTTGTAGATCTCGTCCAGCAGGCTGCGGAGTTCAGCAATCTTGCGCTGCTCATCCAGCATCCGGCTGATGCGCTCACCCAGCCCCTTCGCCGCGGCACCCAGGTGAGTCTCAAGAACCTGACCCACGTTCATCCGCGACGGAACACCCAGGGGGTTCAGCACGATATCAACGGTATTGCCGTACTCGTCGTAAGGCATGTCCTCGATCGGCATGACCGCAGAGATAACACCCTTGTTACCATGACGGCCGGCCATCTTGTCACCCGGCTGAATCCGACGCTTGATCGCGAGGTACACCTTGACGATCTTGAGAACACCCGGAGCAAGATCATCGCCTTGCTGAAGCTTGCCTTTCTTGTCGTCAAAGCGCGCTTCGTGATCCTTCTTGCGATCTTCCAGGCCCTGCTCGGATTTCTCCAGCAGCTCGTTCAAAGCCTCGTCTTTCATCCGCAGCTTGAACCAGTCGTCACGCGGCAGCTCTGCCAGGTAGGACTCGTCAAGCTTGGCGCCTTTCTTGAGGCCCGGGCCGCTGATGACTTCCTGCCCTTTCAGGGCATTGGTCAGCCGCTCGAAGGTGGCACCTTCAACAATACGGTACTCGTCTTTCAGGTCCTTGCGGTACTCGTCCAGCTGCTCTTTCTCGATGGACTGGGCACGCGTGTCCTTTTCGATACCGTCACGGGTAAAGACCTGAACGTCAATAACCGTGCCACGGGTACCGGTAGGTACACGCGAGGACGTATCCTTAACGTCCGAGGCCTTCTCACCGAAGATGGCCCTCAGAAGCTTCTCCTCTGGCGTCAGCTGGGTTTCACCTTTCGGCGTCACCTTGCCTACCAGAATGTCACCTGCGCCGACTTCTGCGCCAATATAGACAATACCGGACTCGTCCAGCTTGGACAGCGCGCTTTCACCAACGTTCGGAATATCCGCAGTGATTTCTTCGCTACCCAGTTTGGTATCCCGGGCCACACAGGTCAGTTCCTGGATGTGGATGGTGGTCAGGCGATCTTCCTGGACCACTTTCTCGGAAATAAGGATGGAGTCCTCAAAGTTGTAACCGTTCCAGGGCATGAACGCGATACGCATGTTCTGCCCCAGCGCCAGTTCACCCAGATCCACAGAAGGACCATCAGCCAGCACGTCGCCACGGGCAATTTCGTCGCCCTGATTGACGATGGAGCGCTGATTGATACAGGTGTTCTGGTTTGACCGGGTGTACTTGGTGAGGTTATAGATATCCACACCCGCATCACCGGCTTCGGTCTCGCCGTCGTTGACACGCACCACGATGCGAGCCGCGTCGACGCTTTCAATCACACCGCCACGACGGGCCGTCACACAAACACCGGAGTCCTGGGCCACGGTACGCTCAACACCGGTACCTACCAGAGGCACCTCTGAACGCAGGGTCGGAACAGCCTGGCGCTGCATGTTGGAACCCATCAGTGCCCGGTTGGCGTCATCGTGCTCCAGGAACGGAATCAATGACGCGGCCACCGAGACCACCTGGCGCGGAGACACGTCCATGAAATTGACGTTCTCCGGCGGCGTAACGGTAAACTCGTTCTGGTGACGAACGGTTACCAGCTCATCAGACAGACGCTTGTTCTCGTCCATTGCCGCACTGGCCTGGGCGATGATGAAGTTGCTCTCTTCAATGGCAGAGAGATAAACCACCTCATCGGTAACCAGACCGTCCACAACCTTCCGGTACGGGCTCTCGAGGAAACCGTAGGAGTTGGAGCGGGCGTAGGTAGCCAGCGAGTTGATCAGACCGATGTTCGGGCCTTCCGGTGTCTCGATAGGACACACACGCCCGTAATGGGTCGGGTGTACGTCACGAACCTCGAAACCGGCACGTTCGCGGGTCAGACCGCCAGGACCAAGAGCCGAAATACGGCGCTTGTGAGTCACTTCCGACAACGGATTGTTCTGATCCATGAACTGGGACAGCTGGCTGGAGCCGAAGAACTCTTTCACCGCCGCCGCAACCGGCTTGGCGTTGATCAGGTCCTGAGGCATCAGGCCTTCGCTCTCCGCCAGGCTCAGACGCTCACGGACTGCACGCTCAACACGCACCAGACCAACACGGAACTGGTTTTCCGCCATTTCGCCTACACAACGAACGCGACGGTTACCCAGGTTATCGATGTCATCGACATTGCCCTGGCCATTACGGATATCAATCAGCGTCTTGAGGACGTCGATGATGTCGTCGTGGGTCAGCGTGCCTTCACCGGTGCTTTCTTCACGGCGCAGACGACGGTTCAGCTTCATCCGACCAACGGAGGACAGGTCATACCGCTCTTCCGAGAAGAACAGGTTATTGAACAGGTTCTCTGCCGATTCCTTGGTGGGCGGCTCGCCCGGGCGCATCATGCGATAGATCTCGACCAGCGCCTCAAGCGGCGTGCGGGTCGGGTCGATGCGCAGCGTGTCCGACATGAACGGACCACAATCCAGATCGTTGGTGTACAGGGTTTCAATGTCTGTA
The DNA here is from genome assembly GCF_030227115.1 of Marinobacter sp. SS13-12. Taxonomy (NCBI): domain Bacteria; kingdom Pseudomonadati; phylum Pseudomonadota; class Gammaproteobacteria; order Pseudomonadales; family Marinobacteraceae; genus Marinobacter; species Marinobacter sp. SS13-12. The sequence goes on along the minus strand of NZ_JASSUA010000007.1, from coordinate 4,870 downwards.
ACACCGGAATCCAGGATTTTGGTGACAATTTCTTCCGTCAGTTCAGTATTACACTCAACCAGAACCTCTCCGGACTTGGTATCAACCATGTCCTTAGACAGTACACGGCCGTAGAGATACTCCGTCGGAACTTCCAGCTCGGTCAGGCCAGCCTTTTCAAGCTGTTTGATGTGACGAGCGGTAATCCGGCGGCCTTCCTCGACAATGACCGCGCCTTTCTTGTCCTTGATATCGAACGTTGCGATATCACCGCGCAGGCGGCTGGGAACCAGCTCCAGCTTGCAGACTTCGGGGCCGATACTGAATTTACTGGTATCGAAGAACATCTCCAGCATCTGCTCGGAGTTATACCCCAGAGCGCGCAGGAGAATGGACGCAGGCAGCTTCCGGCGACGGTCAATACGGACGAACACCGAGTCCTTGGCATCGAACTCGAAGTCCAGCCAGGAACCACGGTAAGGAATGACCCGCGCCGAATACAGCAGCTTGCCTGACGAGTGGGTCTTGCCCTTGTCATGATCGAAGAACACACCCGGTGAACGGTGGAGCTGGGAAACGATAACCCGCTCGGTACCGTTGATAACGAAGGTACCGTTCTCGGTCATCAGGGGCATTTCGCCCATGTAGACTTCCTGCTCTTTGATATCCTTGATCGCCTTGTTGGACGATTCCTTATCATAAATGATAAGTCTTACTTTGACCCGCAGCGGTGCTGCGTAGGTTACGCCCCTAAGCTGGCATTCCTTGACGTCAAATACCGGCTCGCCGATGCGGTAACTCACGTATTCGAGTGCGGCGTTGCCAGAATAACTGACAATCGGGAATACGGATTTGAATGCTGCGTGGAGACCGGTTTCCCGACGATTTTCGGGTGCGGCTTCACTTTGGAGGAAGTCCCGGAACGAATCCAGCTGTATAGACAGCAAATAGGGGACATCCATCACGGACGGCAATTTACTAAAATCTTTGCGAATCCGCTTTTTCTCTGTATAGGAGTAAGTCATCTGCATTCCCCAGCTTTAGACCTGATACCTGGTATCAAGAAGCAACCATTTTCATGCTTCGGGGCCGATTTGCTCGGCTTACTGCGCCGTCTTGAACAAGACTCTCGCTGTAGGTTATAGATTCTGACAGCACCACAAGATCGGCGTTCAGAGTCTATAGCGTATACAACAGAAAAAGGCCGGTGGCACACGGCCACCAGCCTGTCCATGCTTAACGCACGGTTTCGATCAACAGCCAACTCTTACTTAAGCTCAACAGAAGCGCCTGCTTCCTCAAGCTTCTTCTTGGCTGCGTCAGCGTCGTCTTTGCTGGCCGCTTCCTTGATAACGGAAGGAGCGCTGTCGACCATTTCCTTGGCTTCTTTCAGGCCCAGGCCAGTCAGTTCACGAACGGCCTTGATTACGTTTACTTTCTTCTCACCAGGACCGGTAAGAACAACGTCAAATTCGGTCTGTTCTTCAACAGCTTCACCGGCAGCAGCAGCCGCAGGTGCAGCAGCTACGGCGGCAGCCGCAGATACACCGAATTTCTCTTCCATTGCTTCAACCAGCGCAACAACGTCCATTACGCTCATTTCAGCAATTGCGTTCAAAATGTCTTCGTTAGACAGAGCCATGACTTTCTCCCAAAAATATAAAAATGGTGTTCAACAGAATCAAGCAGCTTCTTGCTTCTGGTCTCGAACTGCCGCTACAGCACGGGTCACTTTGGTTGGTACTTCGTTCAGTGTCCGCGCCAGCTTGGTGATTGGTGCCTGTGTTACTGCGGCCAGCATCGTCAACGCCTCGTGGCGTGTCGGCAGCTTGGCAAGGCGGTCGATCTGGTCTGCGCCCATCAGCTCACCGCCGACGGCCAGGCCCTTGATCTCGAATGCCTCTTTCTCTTTGGCAAAATCCTTCAGCAGGCGTGCAGCCGCACCCGGATCTTCCATTGAGAACGCCAGAATTGTCGGGCCGACCAATGCCTCATCAATGCACTCGAACTCGGTACCGCGGATCGCGATCTTCGCCAGGTTGTTACGAACAACCTTCAGAAGAACGTTCTCGGCACGGGCTTTCGCTCGCAGAGCCGTCATGTCACCGGAAGTGACACCACGGTAGTCAGCCATAACAACAGACAGAGCACCACCGGCAGTCTCGTTGACTTCAGCGACGATCGCTTTCTTGTCTTCGAGTCTAATTGCCACTGGATTTCTCCTCGATTTCGCCGGGGATATCCCGGCAAACCCACATATACCCCTCGCGGGGCTCCCAACGGTGTTTGGGTTCAGAGAGAACGTCTTCACACCGTCTGCGCAGGCGTTGCTTTAACCCGTATAGTCGCTCTCTCAGAAGAAAGAGTGCTTCAGGGGCCTGCGGTCTTTGACAGCCTTGGCTTCCGCCCAGACTACAAAGTAACTACCGCCAGATGCTCAGACGTTCAGAGCACTCTGGTCGATAGTCAGACCAGGACCCATCGTCGACGACAGGGTTACCTTCTTGAGGTAAACACCTTTCGAGGATGAGGGCTTGGCCTTTTTCAGGTCTGCGATCAGAGCTTCAATGTTTTCCTTGATGTTCTGCGCAGAGAATTCCACGTTACCCATCGGAGCATGGATGATACCGTTCTTGTCTGTACGGTAACGAACCTGACCTGCCTTGGCGTTCTTTACGGCGGTCTCAACGTCCGGGGTAACAGTGCCGACTTTCGGGTTCGGCATCAGGCCGCGGGGACCAAGAATCTGGCCCAGCTGACCAACAACACGCATGGCATCCGGAGTGGCGATAACCACGTCGAAATCCATGTTGCCTTTTTTAACTTCTTCCGCCAGATCGTCCATACCGACGATGTCGGCGCCGGCTGCAGTCGCCTTCTCAGCGTTGGCACCCTGGGTGAAGACTGCTACACGAACCGTTTTACCAGTACCGTGAGGCAGAACCGTGCTGCTACGCACCACCTGGTCCGATTTACGGGCATCTACGCCGAGATTGACGGCGACGTCTACAGATTCCTTGAACTTGACGGTCTCGCCCAGTTCAACCAGCAGTGATACTGCCTCGTCGACCGAATAGGCGCGGGCGGAATCCACTTTTTCACGAATCAGTTTCTGACGCTTGCTAAGCTTTGCCATGTTACAGGCCCTCCACGTTCAGGCCCATGCTACGGGCGGTTCCGGCAATGGTACGTACCGCAGCATCCATATCGGCTGCAGTCAGATCCGGCTCCTTGGTTCTGGCGATTTCTTCCAGCTGGTCACGGGTAACCGTGCCGACTTTGTCGGTGTTCGGACGACCAGAACCACTCTTGATGCCGGCTGCTTTCTTGAGCAGCACCGGTGCAGGCGGAGTCTTGGTGATAAAGGTAAAGCTGCGATCACTGTATACGGTAATAACCGTAGGAATCGGCAGGCCCGGCTCCATATCCTGGGTCTGGGCGTTGAACGCCTTACAGAACTCCATGATGTTTACGCCGCGCTGACCCAGTGCAGGACCAACGGGGGGACTCGGGTTGGCCTTGCCGGCAGCAACCTGAAGCTTGATATACGCGTCAATCTTCTTAGCCATGATCTTTCTCCTGTGGGTGCGAACGCCCTTCGGCTCCCCTGTTTTTACAACTGCCAGTAGCAGACACAAAAAGCCCGCGTCGCCATAGCGCGCGAGCTTTCAGCATGTAAGGCTGCCAATCAGTCTTTTTCGACCTGCCCGAACTCCAGCTCTACCGGAGTTGAACGACCGAAAATCAACACAGCAACCTTGACCCGACTCTTGTCGTAGTCAACTTCTTCAACAACGCCATTGAAGTCTGCGAACGGACCTTCAGTGACGCGAACAATCTCACCGGGCTCAAACAGAGTCTTGGGCTTGGGCTGATCCACTCCACTCTCAACACGACGGAGAATCGCCTCGGCCTCTTTTTCTGTAATCGGCGCCGGCTTGTCCTTGGTGCCGCCAATGAAGCCGAGAACCCTGGGCGTATTCTTCACCAGGTGCCAGGTGGCGTCATCCATCTCCATCTGCACCAGAACGTATCCGGGATAAAACTTGCGCTCACTCTTGCGCTTTTTCCCGTCACGCATCTCGACGACTTCTTCCGTCGGCACAAGAATCTCGCCGAACCTGTCTTCCATGCCTTCGAGAGCAATACGCTCCATAAGAGTGCGCATCACGTGCTTCTCAAAGCCGGAATACGCATGAACGACGTACCAGCGCTTAGCCATTGCACACTCCTGATTACCCGATAACTCCGGAGACCAGCCAACTGATCAACGAATCCATACCCCACAGCATCAACGCCACAACCAACACAAACACAACAACAATGGCTGTAGTCTGGATCAGTTCCGGCCTGGTGGGCCATACGACCTTCCGGATTTCAACCCTGGCTTCCTTGAGCAGGGTCGCAAAACGCCGACCACGCTCGGTTTGGAGCGCCACAAAAGCAGCGACCAGAGCAAGAGCTACGAGAGCCAGCACCCGATACAGCAGTGACTCGGCACTAAAATACTGATTACCAACGACACCGATGGCAATCAGAACAAACACAACCAGCCACTTTACTGCATCGAAGCCACTGGTCGAACGATCGGCTTTTGACTCCATAGGAATCAGCTTATGTATCCGGATGTTAAATAAATGGCAGGCCAGGAGGGAATCGAACCCCCAACCTGCGGTTTTGGAGACCGCTGCTCTGCCAATTGAGCTACTGGCCTGCACCGAAACAACTCAGCGCACTTACTTCAAGTTCTTACTCAACAAGAGCAATTACTCGAGGATCTTGGAGACCACACCGGCACCAACGGTACGGCCGCCTTCGCGAATCGCGAAGCGCAGGCCATCTTCCATGGCGATCGGGTTGATCAGGGTAACACTCATCTTGACGTTGTCAC
>NZ_JASSUA010000006.1 GCF_030227115.1 Marinobacter sp. SS13-12 | reverse complement strand
GTGTTGAGCGTGGCATCATCAAGGTTGGTGACGAAGTGGAAATCGTCGGTATCAAAGATACCGTGAAGACCGTTTGTACCGGTGTTGAGATGTTCCGCAAGCTGCTGGACGAAGGCCGTGCGGGTGAGAACGTCGGTGTTCTGCTGCGTGGTACCAAGCGTGACGACGTTGAGCGTGGTCAGGTTCTGTGTGTACCGGGCTCTATCAAGCCGCACACCAAGTTCGAGTGCGAAGTGTACGTACTGAGCAAAGAAGAAGGTGGTCGTCATACGCCGTTCTTCAAGGGCTATCGTCCGCAGTTCTACTTCCGTACCACCGACGTCACAGGTTCCTGTGAACTGCCGGAAGGTGTGGAGATGGTAATGCCGGGTGACAACGTCAAGATGAGTGTTACCCTGATCAACCCGATCGCCATGGAAGATGGCCTGCGCTTCGCGATTCGCGAAGGCGGCCGTACCGTTGGTGCCGGTGTGGTCTCCAAGATCCTCGAATAATTGATTCGAACGGTCTGAGGAAAAAGGGGCTGAAACTCAGCCCCTTTTTCTGTTTCAGCCGCACAACCTGACCTGGCGGAGTCACTGCTGAACGCAGTTGACACTGCTGGGTATTATGCATACAATGCGGCTCCTTTTTTTGAAGGTCGGCTAACTAGTAGCTGCTACGAGTGGAGTTTGGGTGCATCATGCAAAGCCAAAAAATTCGAATCCGGTTGAAGGCGTTTGATTACCGCCTGATCGACCAGTCAACGCAGGAGATTGTCGATACCGCAAAGCGGACCGGCGCTCAAGTGCGTGGACCAATCCCTCTGCCGACGCGGAAGGAAAAGTACACCGTTCTGATTTCCCCGCACGTCAATAAAGACGCGCGCGATCAGTACGAGATTCGTACACACAAGCGTTTGCTGGACATCGTCGAGCCGACGGAGAAGACAGTAGACGCTTTGATGAAGCTGGATCTGGCAGCAGGTGTAGACGTTCAGATCAGCCTCGGCTAACCAAGCGGTTAGTCTGTGTAACTGTCATAAGGCCATAGAGGGTGAGAGCCCCGTACACTTAAGAGGTGAAACATGGCAATTGGAATTGTCGGTCGCAAGGCCGGTATGACCCGTATTTTTACGGAAGACGGGCAAGCGCTGCCCGTAACGGTAATCGAGGTTGAACCCAACCGCATTACCCAATTGAAAACTCTTGAAAGCGATGGCTATCGTGCGGTTCAGGTAACCGTTGGTAAGCGTCGTTCCTCACGTGTGACCAAAAGCGAAGCGGGCCATTACGCCAAAGCCGGAGTAGAGGCTGGTCGTGGTCTGTGGGAATTCCGCCTCGCCGATGGCGAAGGTGAAGATCTGGCGGCAGGCGGTGAAATCACTGCTTCCATCTTTGAAGATGGCCAGGTCGTGGATGCTATGGGTCAGTCCAAGGGTAAGGGTTTCCAGGGCGGTGTTAAGCGCTGGAACTTCGCCATGCAGGACGCCACACACGGTAACTCCCTTTCTCATCGTGCGCCGGGTTCTATTGGTCAGAACCAGACTCCGGGCAAGGTATTCAAGGGCAAAAAGATGGCGGGCCAGATGGGCAATGCGCAGGTGACTGTGCAGAACCTGCAAGTCGTCCGTGTCGACGCCGAGCGCAACCTTCTGCTGATTCGTGGTGCCGTTCCGGGCGCGACCGGCGGAAATGTTGTCATCAAGCCTGCAGTTAAAGCCTGAGGAGCGGTGCGATGGAATTGACAATTACAGGTAGTGGCGAAGGGATTTCTGTTTCCGACGCTGCATTTGCCAAAGATTTTAACGAGTCGCTGGTTCACCAGGTGGTCACTGCTTATATGGCAGGCGCCCGTCAGGGAACCAAGGCTCAAAAGACGCGTTCCGAAGTCGCTGGTGGTGGCAAGAAGCCATGGCGCCAGAAGGGCACTGGTCGTGCCCGTGCCGGTACAATCCGTAGCCCGATCTGGCGCTCCGGTGGTGTGACTTTTGCTGCCAAGCCCCGTGGTTTTGAGCAGAAAGTTAACCGCAAGATGTACCGCGCAGCGATGCGCTCCATTTTTTCAGAGCTGGTTCGCCAGGAGCGTCTGGTCGTTGTTGACGACATGACTGTCGACAGCCCCAAGACCAAGGCATTCACTGCCAAGCTGAAGGATATGGGTGTCACCAATGCACTGATTCTCTCCGAAAACGTCGAGCAGAATCTGCATCTGGCATCTCGCAACATTCCGCACGTTGACGTGCGTGATATTGCTGGTCTGGATCCGGTCAGCCTGGTTGCCTTCGAGAAGGTCGTTGTGACTGTTCCCGCTCTGAAGAAAATCGAGGAGATGCTGGGATGAATCAGGAACGTATTTACAAGATTCTTCTTGGGCCCCACGTATCAGAGAAAGCTTCTCTGGTAGCGGAAAGCGGTCAGGTGGTATTTCGTGTCGCCCCTGACGCAACCAAGCCCGAGATCAAGAAAGCCGTTGAGCAGCTGTTCAACGTCACCGTCGAAGGTGTTCAGGTTCTGAACCGTAAGGGTAAGCTCAAGCGTACCGTTCGCGGCTTCGGCAAGCGTACTGACATTCGTAAGGCTTATGTAAAGCTTGCGGACGGTCAGGACATTGATTTTCTGGATGTGGAATAAGGTAAAGGGGTCGTAAAATGCCGATCGTCAAAACCAAGCCAACATCTGCCGGCCGCCGTCACGTTGTTAAGCTCTTTAACCCTGATCTTCACAAGGGGCGCCCTTACGAGCCGTTGGTAGAAACATTGAGCAAATCGGGTGGTCGCAACCATTTTGGTCGCATCACTACCCGTCATATTGGTGGTGGCCACAAGAAGCACTACCGTGTCATCGACTTTAAGCGGACCAAAGATGGTATTCCGGCGGTCATTGAACGCCTGGAATATGATCCTAACCGCTCTGCGCACATTGCGCTGGTCAAGTACGCCGATGGCGAGCGTCGTTACATCATCGCTCCCAAAGGCATGCAGATCGGTGATCCTGTGCGCTCCGGCATCGACGCGCCGATTAAAGTAGGAAGCACACTTCCGCTCCGGAATATTCCGGTCGGCTCTGTGATTCACTGCGTCGAAATCAAGCCTGGCAAAGGTGCCCAGCTGGCTCGCTCCGCGGGCGCATCCGTACAGCTGGTTGCTCGGGAAGGGGCTTATGCCACCATCCGCCTGCGTTCAGGTGAAATGCGTAAGGTGCTTGTTGACTGTCGTGCAACGTTGGGCGAAGTGTCCAACAGCGAACACAGCCTCAAGCAGCTTGGTAAAGCGGGTGCATCACGTTGGCGCGGTAAACGTCCAACAGTACGTGGTGTTGCTATGAACCCAGTTGACCACCCACATGGTGGTGGTGAAGGGCGTACCTCTGGCGGGCGTCACCCGGTTACTCCGTGGGGTGTTCCGACCAAAGGGCATAAGACTCGTAAGAACAAACGTACTGACAAGATGATAGTACGTCGTCGTTCAGCCAAGTAAACGACTACATAGAGGTAAATGCTGTGCCACGTTCTTTAAAGAAAGGTCCTTTTATAGACCTGCATCTGTTGAAGAAGGTCGAGGCAGCTCTGGAAGCAAATGACAAGCGACCGATCAAAACCTGGTCTCGCCGGTCAACAGTGTTTCCGGAGATGGTAGGCCTGACCATTGCAGTTCACAACGGCAAGCAACACGTGCCGGTTTATGTTACCGAAGATATGGTCGGACATAAGCTGGGTGAGTTCGCGGCAACGCGTACTTATCGTGGTCATGCGGCCGACAGGAAAGCTAAACGCTGATTGTGAGGTATTAGAAATGGAAGTAGCAGCCAAGTATAAGGGCGCTCGCCTCTCAGCTCAGAAAGCGCGTCTTGTCGCTGACCAAGTACGCGGCAAGGCTGTTGAGGACGCCCTGAACATTCTGACTTTCAGCCCTAAGAAGGCAGCGGTCATTCTCAAGAAAGCTCTTGAGTCTGCCATTGCCAACGCTGAGCACAACGAAGGTCTGGACGTAGATGATCTGCGGGTTTCCACCGTTATGGTGGATGAAGGTCCGACGCTCAAGCGAATCAAAGCTCGAGCCAAGGGGCGCGCTGACCGGATTTTCAAGCGCACCTGTCATATCACCGTCAAGGTCGCCGACAAGTAGGAGATGCTCAGATGGGTCATAAAGTAAATCCAACCGGCATGCGCCTGGGTGTGATCAAAGAGCACAACTCAGTGTGGTACGCCGAAAAAGCGGAATACGCTAACAACCTGTTGAACGATCTTCAGGTTCGCGAATTCCTCGACAAGCGTCTGGTAAAGGCGTCTGTCAGCAAGATTGTGATCGAGCGCCCTGCTCAGAACGCCCGTATCACGATCCATACAGCCCGTCCCGGTATTGTTATCGGTAAGAAGGGTGAAGATGTTGACCGTCTGCGTCGCGAAGTCAGCGACATGATGGGTGTGCCTGTGCACATCAACATCGAAGAAGTCCGCAAGCCGGACCTGGATGCCCGCCTGGTCGCGCAGAACGTTGCCGGTCAGCTGGAGCGTCGTGTGATGTTCCGTCGCGCTATGAAGCGTGCGGTTCAGAACGCCATGCGCCAGGGTGCGAAAGGCATCAAGATCCAGGTTGGCGGTCGTCTCGGGGGTGCTGAAATTGCCCGTTCCGAGTGGTATCGCGAAGGTCGTGTACCGCTGCACACACTGCGTGCAGATATCGATTACTCGACCTACGAAGCGAAGACCACTTACGGCATTATCGGCGTCAAGGTATGGATCTTCAAAGGTGAGATTCTTGGTGGTATGGAGCAGGTCCGTGCTGACAAGAAAGCCTCTGGGAAGAAAGGTTCTAAGTAAAGGGGCACTCAAATGCTGCAACCAAAACGCACCAAATTTCGCAAGGTAATGAAAGGCCGTAACACCGGTCTTGCTCACCGTGCTAACAAGGTGAGCTTCGGTGAATACGGATTGAAGGCGACAACCCGTGGGCGTATAACTGCGCGCCAGATCGAGGCAGCGCGTCGTACCATGACTCGTCGCATCAAGCGGGGCGGTAAGATCTGGATCCGGATTTTCCCGGACAAGCCGATCTCCAGCAAGCCGCTGGAAGTACGAATGGGTAAAGGTAAGGGTTCTGTCGAGTATTGGGTGGCTGAGATTCAGCCAGGCCGGATGCTTTATGAGATGGAAGGCGTCTCCGAGGAAATCGCTCGCGATGCATTCACTCTTGCTGCTGCCAAGCTGCCCGTACAGACCACCTTTGTTACGAGGACGGTGATGTGATGAAAGCAACAGAGCTGCGTGACAAGTCAGTCGAGGAGCTGAACAAAGAGCTGATCGACCTCCTGAAGGAGCAGTTCAACCTGCGCATGCGTAAGGCGACAGGTCAGCTGAATCAGTCTCATCTTCTTCCGAAGGTGAAGCGTGACATTGCTCGCGTGAAAACGGTTATGAATGAAAAGGCAGGACAGTAACATGACTGAAGCTACCCAAACTGCCAGAACCCTGAGCGGCAAGGTCGTGAGCAACAAAATGGAGAAATCCATTGTGGTTCTGGTTGAGCGCCAGGTTAAGCATCCTCTGTACGGTAAGTACATGAAGCGCTCATCCAAAATTCACGCTCACGACGAGAGCAATCAGTGCAACATCGGTGACACCGTTACAATCCAGGAAACCCGCCCGGTCTCTAAGACCAAAAGCTGGGCTCTGGTGGAAGTCACCGAACGCGCATCGAAGGTGTAACTCGCCCGGACGGTGAGTCTTGTCGTAACGGCAAAGTGGTTTCTGCTGGAGAACAACCATGATTCAGACTCAAACAATGCTTGAAGTCGCGGACAACAGCGGTGCACGTCAGGTTATGTGCATCAAGGTCCTGGGCGGTTCACATAGGCGTTACGCCAGCGTTGGGGATATCATCAAGGTAACCGTCAAGGAAGCCATCCCCCGCGGTAAAGTGAAAAAAGGCCAGGTCCTGAAAGCTGTCGTTGTACGTACCCGTAAGGGTGTGCGTCGTCCCGACGGGTCGCTTATTCGTTTCGACGGAAACGCGGCAGTACTTCTGAACAATCAGGACGCACCAATTGGTACCCGTATCTTCGGACCGGTTACCCGTGAACTGCGCAATGAGAAGTTCATGAAAATTATTTCACTGGCACCCGAAGTACTTTAAGGACCAGAGGCCGGTTATGAAAAAGATCAAACGAGATGACGAAGTAATCGTCACTACGGGGAAAGACCAAGGCAAACGTGGTAAAGTCCTGAAGGTTCAGGACGATGGCCGGGTTGTTGTTTCAGGGATCAATATGATCAAGAAGCACACCAAGCCAAACCCGATGTCGGGCACCCCAGGTGGCATCGTCGAAAAAGAAGCACCTATCCAGGCTTCCAACGTGGCTATTTTTAATCCGCAGACCGGCAAAGCCGATCGCGTAGGCTTCCAGATCAAGGAAGACGGCGCCAAGGTGCGGATTTTCAAGTCCACGAAAGAAGTCGTCGATAACCAGTAAGCGGTGGTGGTTACGATGCTTAACATGAAAGAGCAGTACAGTAAGGAAGTGGTACCCGCCCTGCAGAAAGAGTTCAGCTACAAGAACATTATGCAGGTGCCGCGTATCGAAAAGATCACCCTGAATATGGGTGTCGGCGAAGCGGTCGGTGACAAGAAGCTGATTGAAAATGCTGTGGCGGATCTTGAGCGCCTGGCGGGTCAGAAAGCGGTTGTCACCTTGGCACGTAAATCCGTCGCGGGTTTCAAAATCCGTGAAGGTTGGCCGATCGGTTGTAAGGTTACCCTGCGCGGTGAGCGTATGTGGGATTTCTTTGATCGTCTGGTTCACATTGCGGTACCCCGCATTCGTGACTTCCGCGGTCTGAATCCCAAGTCCTTTGATGGACGTGGTAACTACAGCATGGGCGTGCGTGAGCAGATCATTTTCCCCGAGATCGAGTACGACAGAGTCGACAAGATCCGTGGTCTTGACATCACCATTACCACCACAGCCGGTACCGACGATGAAGGTCGCGAACTGCTGAAAGCCTTTGGCTTTCCGTTCAAGAAATAAGGAACGAGTGTAATGGCTAAGGTTTCCATGAAGAACCGTGAGTTCAAGCGGGAAGCAACCGTCGCGAAATACGCGGCCAAGCGCGCTGAACTCAAGGGAATTATCAAAAACCCGAATTCCAGCGACGATGACCGTTGGAACGCACAGATGAAGCTGCAACAGCTTCCTCGCGATGCGTCTCCCTCGCGTCTTCGTAATCGTTGCCAGATTACAGGTCGTCCCCATGGCGTTCTGCGCAAGTTCAAGCTGTCACGTATCAAGTTGCGTGAAGCTGGCATGCGCGGAGATGTTCCGGGTCTGACCAAAGCAAGCTGGTAAGGCAGGTACTCTGACCGCAGGTCAGGTGCCCGTTGGTAAGCGGTGCGGCGCGCCGCTGCACAACTAAAAAGATCAGGAGTCTCATACCAATGAGTATGCAAGATACGCTTGCGGATATGTTTACCCGTATCCGTAATGCACAGATGGCACAGAAGGCCGATGTGGCCATGCCGTCTTCAAAGATGAAGATCTCCGTAGCCCAGGTCCTCAAGGACGAAGGTTACGTAGCCGATTTTTCCGTCTCAGCTGACGCGAAGCCCGAGTTGACCATTAGCCTCAAGTACTTCGGCGGCAAGCCGGTTATTGAGGAAATCAAAAGGGTCAGCCGTCCGAGTCTGCGCCAGTACAAGGGCGCTGGGGAACTGCCGAAGGTATCCGGCGGTCTGGGAGTCGCGATTGTCTCTACGTCCAGGGGCGTAATGACAGACCGCGCTGCACGTGCTGCCGGCGTGGGTGGCGAAGTCATCTGCACCGTATTTTAGGAGATACACATGTCCAGGGTTGCCAATAATCCTGTCGTGCTGCCTTCCGGTGTTGAGGTTAAGCTGAACGGACAGGAAATTAATGTGAAGGGGTCCAAGGGATCGCTTCAATTCACCATCCATAACGTGGTTGACGTAACGCAGGAAGAAAATGTTCTGCGCTTCGCCGCCCGTGATGGAGCCAAACAGTCCCGCGCTCTTGCTGGTACTACCCGCGCATTGGTCAACAACATGGTGACCGGTGTGACGACAGGCTTCGAGCGCAAGCTCGCGCTGACGGGCGTAGGCTACCGTGCCCAGGCGCAAGGTAAGAAGCTCAATCTGACACTGGGGTTCTCACACCCGGTCGAGTACGAGCTGCCCGAGGGGATTACCGCTGAAACTCCGTCCAATACGGAAGTTGTGATTCGCGGAATCGACAAGCAACAGGTTGGCCAGGTCGCTGCTGAGATCCGTTCATTCCGTCCGCCAGAGCCTTACAAAGGCAAGGGTGTGCGTTATGCGGATGAGCAGGTCAGACGCAAAGAAGCCAAGAAGAAATAAGGCGGGACTATGAGCGCGAATAACGAAAGATTGCGTCGCGCACGCAAAGTGCGCATGAAGATCCGTAAGTTGGGTACCAACCGCCTGTGTGTACATCGTACACCGCGGCACATGTATGCCCAGGTTACGACTGCAGACGGCAGCAAGGTGCTGGCGGCTGCCTCCACGTTGGATAAGGACCTGCGCCAGGGTGCAACCGGTAACGTGGACGCTGCCAAAAAGGTCGGTCAGCTGATTGCTGAGCGTGCCAAGGCAGCAGGTGTAGAGCAGGTCGCTTTTGACCGCTCCGGTTACCGTTATCATGGTCGCGTCCAGGCTCTGGCCGACGCAGCCCGTGAAGCTGGCTTGCAATTCTAAGAGGTGGAGAAGATGAGCGTTAACGAACAGAAGGCGCCTGAGCTCCAGGAGAAGCTGGTTCAGGTCAATCGCGTCGCCAAGGTTGTTAAAGGCGGTCGTATTTTTGCCTTCACTGCACTGACTGTAGTGGGTGATGGTAAAGGACGCGTTGGTTTCGGTCGTGGCAAGGCACGTGAAGTGCCGGTTGCGATCCAGAAAGCGATGGAAGCTGCACGCAAGAACATGGTCGACATCCCGCTTGACGGAAACACCCTGCAGTACGCGGTTAAAGCGCAGCATGGTGGCTCCAAGGTCTACATGCAGCCGGCATCAGAAGGTACCGGTATCATCGCCGGTGGTGCGATGCGTGCGGTACTGGAAGTTGCGGGTGTGCAGAACGTACTGTCCAAGTGTTACGGGTCTACCAACCCGGTGAACGTGGTACGTTCCACCATCAAGGGTCTCCAGGCAACTCAAGCGCCTGAAGATATTGCAGCCAAGCGCGGTAAATCCGTGGAAGAGATTCTGGGTTGAAGTCATGGCGAACGCAAAAACGATCAAAGTAACACTGACCCGCAGCCCGATCGGCTGTCAGCCCAAGCACAAACTGTGTGTGAAGGGCCTGGGTCTCCGTAAAATCGGTCACACCGTGGAAGTGGAAGATACACCGTCCATCCGCGGCATGATCAACCGGGTTAACTACCTGGTGCAGGTAGAGGAGAACTAAGATGCGTCTGAACGAACTTAGTCCGGAGCCTGGTTCACGTCCCGCCGCCAAGCGTGTGGGTCGCGGTATCGGCAGCGGCCTCGGCAAGACCGGCGGTCGTGGTCACAAGGGTCTTAAAGCCCGTTCCGGTGGCAGCGTAGCTCCCGGTTTCGAGGGTGGTCAGCAGCCGTTGGCCCGTCGTCTGCCGAAATTTGGTTTCACCTCGCGCCAGCAGCGCTATGTGGCCGAAATTCGTCTGAACGAACTGGCGAAAGTAGACGGCGATATTGCCGATCTTGAGGCCCTGAAGAAAGCTGACATCGTTCGCGAGGAAATTCGTGAGGCGAAGGTCATTCTGTCCGGCGAACTGAGCCGAGCGGTGACCGTCAAGGGTCTGAAAGTGACCAAAGGCGCACGCGAGGCGATCACTGCCGCGGGCGGTAAAGTCGAAGACTAAGGCGAGTCGAGGACTAAATGGCCAAGAACGCATCATTGCCTGCGGGCGCGGGTAAAGGACTGGCAGAGCTGCGATCGCGGCTCTGGTTTGTCTTCCTGGCATTGCTGGTGTACCGGATCGGTGCCCACATTCCGGTGCCGGGTATCAACCCCGATCGTCTGGCAGCATTGTTTGAGCAGAATCAGGGCACAATCCTGAGCATGTTCAACATGTTTTCCGGTGGTGCGCTTGAGCGGATGAGTATCTTCGCACTTGGTATCATGCCGTACATATCGGCCTCTATCATCATGCAGCTCATGACAGCGGTCAATCCGACGCTGGAGCAGCTAAAGAAAGAGGGCGAGGCTGGTCGTCGCAAGATCAGTCAGTACACGCGGTATGGTACGGTTATCCTGGCCCTGGTTCAGGGCTTTGGTATTTCTGTCGGGCTGGCATCCCAAGGTGTGACCTTTAACGACAGCTTCAGCTTCCACTTTGTGGCGGTGGTTTCTTTCGTCAGTGGTGCCGTGTTCATGATGTGGCTGGGTGAGCAGATCACCGAGCGCGGCGTTGGCAACGGCATCTCGTTGCTGATCTTCGCCGGCATCGTTGCGGGTCTGCCAGGGGCCATTGGCCAGACACTGGAGCAGGCACGTAATGGTGAGATGAGCCTGCTGGTGGTTCTGGGTATCGCTATCCTGGCCATTGCCGTGGTTGGCTTTGTGGTGTTCATGGAGCGCGGACAGCGTCGCCTGACCATCAACTACGCCAAGCGGCAACAGGGTCGACGGGTGTTTGCCCAGCAATCCAGCCATCTGCCGTTGAAGGTAAATATGGCCGGCGTTATTCCGCCGATCTTTGCCTCCTCCATTCTGCTGTTCCCGGCGTCATTGGGGCAGTGGTTCGGCCAGGGCGAAGGTATGGAGTGGCTGAGTGATGTTTCCCAGGCACTGGCACCGAGTCAGCCCCTGTACATCATCCTGTTTGCGGCAGCAGTGGTATTCTTCTGCTTCTTCTATACAGCATTGATGTACAACCCGAAAGAAGTTGCGGATAACCTCAAGCGCTCAGGCGCCTTTATTCCGGGCATCCGTCCGGGCGACCAGACCGCCAAGTATATTGATGGTGTGCTGACTCGTCTGACGCTGTTCGGTGCAATGTACATTGCAGCAGTTTCCCTGTTCCCTCAGTTTCTGATGGTGGCCGGGAATGTTCCGTTCTATCTGGGCGGCACGTCACTGCTGATTGTTGTAGTCGTGGTGATGGATTTCATGGCTCAGGTTCAGTCGCACCTGATGTCTCATCAATATGATTCGTTGATGAAGAAGTCCAATCTCAAGGGCTATGGTCGGAACGGTTAATCCCGTTCCCCTTGAAAACTGGAGTCGACAATGAAAGTACGCGCTTCGGTAAAGAAAATTTGCCGTAACTGCAAAGTAATTCGTCGCAATGGCTCGGTAAGAGTCATTTGCTCGGAGCCTCGTCACAAGCAGCGCCAGGGTTAATCCTTACGGATTCAGCACTGACATTGCAGAGGGTACGATTAATAGCGCTTGACCTCAGGTGGGGTCAGGCGCTATTATTTCGCGCCCTTTTATAGTGGCGGAAAATTCACACAGCAAAGCTTTGAACGCGGAGTAATTTGGATGGCACGTATAGCCGGTGTCAATATACCCGATCACAAACATGCTGTTATCTCGCTGACTTACATTTTTGGAGTCGGCCGGACAGCAGCCCAGAAGCTTTGCGATGCAACCGGTGTAAAGCCGGACGTCAAGGTCAAAGACCTGTCCGACGAGCAGCTTGAATCACTTCGTACCGAAGTAGGCAAGCTGGCCGTTGAAGGCGATCTGCGTCGTGAAGTTCAGATGAACATTAAGCGTTTGAAGGATCTCGGTTGCCACCGTGGTCTGCGTCATCGTCATGGCCTTCCGGTCCGTGGCCAGCGCACAAAGACCAACGCACGCACCCGTAAAGGTCCTCGCAAACCTATTCGTAAGTAACAGGTAGGCAAACATGGCAAAGCCAGGTACACGTACCCGTAAAAAGGTGAAAAAGACGGTTGTTGATGGCGTCGCGCACATTCACGCGTCCTTCAACAACACTATCGTGACCATTTCTGACCGTCAGGGCAACGTATTGTCCTGGGCCACCTCTGGTGGGTCCGGTTTCCGTGGGTCACGCAAGAGTACACCTTTTGCTGCGCAGGTAGCAGCTGAAAGAGCCGGTAATGCGGCTGCTGAATACGGCCTTAAAAACCTGGACGTAGAGGTTAAAGGTCCGGGGCCCGGACGTGAATCCGCTGTACGCGCGCTGAATGGCTGCGGGTACAAGATCACCAACATCACTGATGTGACGCCGATTCCCCATAACGGTTGTCGTCCGCCCAAAAAGCGCCGCGTCTAACACAGGAGACAGTGAATTATGGCTCGTTACATAGGCCCGAAGTGCAAGCTGTCTCGTCGTGAAGGGACAGATCTTTTTCTGAAGAGCGGTGTTCGCGCGCTTGATTCAAAGTGCAACATCGAGACTCCGCCGGGTATGCACGGCGCGCGTCGCGGTCGTCTGTCCGAATATGGCGTACAGCTTCGTGAAAAGCAGAAGGTCCGTCGTATCTACGGCGTACTGGAAAAGCAATTCCGCAACTATTACAAAGAGGCCGCCCGCATCAAGGGTGCAACCGGTGAGAACCTGTTGCAACTGCTGGAAGGCCGTCTTGATAACGTTGTATATCGCATGGGTTTTGGTTCTACCCGTGCTGAGTCCCGTCAGCTCGTTTCTCACAAAGCGATCCTGGTCAACGATAAGCTGGTGAACATTCCGTCTTATCAGGTCAAGGCCGGTGATGTTGTGAGTGTGCGTGAGAAGGCAAAAAACCAGCTTCGCGTTAAAGGCGCACTGGATCTGTCTTCCAGCCGCGCACCGGTGAGCTGGGTAGAGGTCGACGCCAGCAAGATGTCCGGCGTTTACAGGTCAGTGCCTGAGCGCACTGAATTGCCGGCCGACATCAACGAGAACCTCATCGTCGAGCTTTACTCCAAGTAAAGCCCAGTTAGCAACGAGAGCAATTAGGGGCGTCTATGCAGCGTTCAGTACATGAGTTATTGACACCTCGTACCATTGACGTGAAAGAATCAAGCGCCATGCGCGCCAAGGTGACACTGGAGCCTCTGGAAAGAGGTTTCGGCCACACCCTGGGCAGCGCACTGCGTCGTATACTCTTGTCCTCAATGCCGGGCTGTGCCATTACCGAGGCACAGATCGACGGCGTTCTGCATGAGTACAGCGCGATCGAAGGTGTTCAGGAAGACGTCATTGAGATTCTGCTGAATCTCAAGGGTGTCGCCGTGAAAATGGGCACCCGGGACGAGGTTGAGGTAACACTCAGCAAGAAAGGCCCGGGTGTTGTCACTGCCGGTGATATCAAGCTGGATCACGATGTCGAGATCACCAACCCGGATCATGTGATCTGTCACCTGAGTGATAAAGGTGAAGTCAACATGCGCCTGAAGGTTGCCCGTGGTCGCGGCTATGAGCCGGCTGATCAGCGGGGTCTGGACGAGGACGAGACTCGCGCGATTGGACGTCTGCAACTGGACGCAACCTTCAGCCCGGTCCGTCGTGTTGCCTATGCCGTGGAAAGTGCACGGGTAGAGCAGCGTACTGACCTGGACAAGCTGGTTATTGATCTGGAAACCAATGGTACCATCGACCCGGAAGAAGCGATTCGCCGGGCGGCAACCATTCTCCAGCAGCAACTGGCTGTGTTTGTTGATTTCGATCACGAGAAAGAGCCTGAGCGTGTTGAGGAAGAGGAAGAAATCGATCCGATCCTCCTGCGTCCGGTTGATGATCTGGAATTGACAGTGCGTTCAGCTAATTGCTTGAAGGCTGAGAATATTTACTACATCGGCGATCTGATTCAGCGCACAGAAGTTGAGCTGCTGAAGACGCCTAACCTTGGTAAAAAGTCGCTTACTGAGATCAAGGACGTGCTCGCGTCCCGCGGTCTGTCACTGGGTATGCGTCTTGATAACTGGCCGCCGGCTAGCCTTCGTGGCGACGACCGGGTACTGGGCGGTTAATCGCCGATTAGTTTAAGGTAAGGAATCAGAGCAATGCGTCATCGTAAGAGTGGTCGTAAGTTCAGCAGGACCAGTGCGCATCGCAAGGCCATGTTTCGTAACATGACTGCGTCACTGGTTGGTCACGAGCTGATCAAGACAACGCTCCCCAAGGCGAAAGAGCTTCGCCGGGTAGCCGAGCCTTTGATCACGCTCGCAAAAAATGATTCGGTTGCGAATCGTCGCCTGGCGTTCTCACGCCTGCGTGACGACGCAGCGGTTGCCAAGCTGTTCAATGAGCTTGGCCCCCGTTACAACGAGCGTCCGGGTGGTTACCTTCGTATCCTGAAGTGTGGCTTCCGTGCTGGCGACAATGCCCCCATGGCATTCGTTGAGCTGGTCGGCCGTCCGTTGGACATCGAAGCAGAAGAAGTGGACGAAAGCGAAGAGTAAGCTTTTCGCCAGGTCCAAAAAAACCGGAGGCTAATCCCTCCGGTTTTTTTATGCCTTTCTCTTGTCCACCACGTAGGTCGGTTTAGGCCCAAAGGGCCGTAAACCGACACCCAGGCTAAACCCGTTACTTCACATTGCGATCCAGTACTCCTTTCAAATACCGCCCGGTATGCGAACCCGCAACCCCGGCCACGGCCTCAGGTGTTCCTTCGGCCACAATCTGGCCACCACCAGACCCACCTTCAGGCCCAAGATCAATTATCCAGTCTGCAGTCTTGATGACGTCCAGGTTGTGTTCGATGACCACGATGGTGTTGCCATGGTCCCTTAACCTCTGCAAAACCGTCAGTAATTGCTGGATATCGTAGAAATGCAGGCCCGTTGTCGGCTCATCAAGAATATAAAGTGTTTTGCCGGTGTCCCGCTTGGACAATTCCTTGGCCAGCTTCACGCGCTGGGCCTCACCGCCGGAAAGGGTAACGGCACTCTGGCCCAGACGAATATAAGACAGCCCGACATCGATCAGGGTCTGTAGCTTGCGGGCAAGGAAGGGGACCGGGTCAAAAAACTCCCGCGCTTCCTCGACCGTCATCGCAAGCACCTCATGGATACTTTTGCCCTTGTAGCGGACTTCCAGGGTTTCCCGGTTGTAGCGCTTGCCTTTGCAGACATCACAAGGCACATAGACGTCCGGCAGGAAGTGCATCTCAACTTTGATAACCCCGTCACCCTGGCACGCCTCGCAACGGCCACCCTTGACGTTAAAGCTGAAACGGCCTGGCTTGTAGCCGCGGGACCGGGCTTCCTGGGTGCCGGCGAAGAGCTCGCGGATCGGCGTGAACAGGCCGGTATAGGTGGCGGGGTTCGAGCGCGGTGTGCGGCCAATGGGGCTCTGGTCAATGTCGATAACCTTGTCGAGCTGGTCCAGGCCTTTCAGGGAATCATAGGGCGCGTGGGTCAGGCTGGTGGCCTTATTGAGCTTCGCTGCGCAAACGGGATACAGGGTGCTGTTGATCAGTGTGGACTTGCCTGAGCCGGATACGCCGGTGACGCAGGTCATCACACCCAGCGGCAGTGTGAGCGTTACGTCACGCAAGTTGTTCCCGGTGGCGCCTTTGAGCACCAGGCTTTTGCCGTTATTGGTGTGGCGCTTCTCCGGGATGGCAATTTCTTTCTTGCCGCACAGGTATTGCCCGGTCAGCGAATCCTCGGCGGCGATAATGTCGGCCGGGGTGCCCTGGGCAATGATATGGCCGCCATGAACGCCGGCACCCGGCCCGATATCAATGACGTGATCGGCTGCACGGATGGCGTCCTCGTCGTGCTCCACAACGATCACGGTGTTGCCCAGGTCCCGGAGGTGGAACAGGGTGGCCAGGAGGCGATCATTGTCCCGCTGGTGCAGGCCAATGGAAGGCTCGTCGAGAATGTACATGACCCCCACAAGGCCGGCGCCAATCTGGCTGGCGAGCCGGATACGCTGGGCTTCGCCGCCGGAGAGGGTGTCGGCGCTACGCTCAAGAGTCAGGTATTCCAGTCCTACATTGACCAGAAACTGCAGCCGCTGGCGAACCTCCTTGAGGATCTTCTCGGCAATCTCGCCTTTGCGTCCGGGCAGGGCAAGCTTGCCAAAATAGTCGTGGGCGTCACCGACCGGCATATGAGTGACATCGGAGATGTTGTTCTTCTCGATGAATACATGCCGGGCACTGCGTCTCAGCCGCGATCCGCCACATTCCTTGCAGGGTTGGGTGCTGAGGTTGCGGGCCAGTTCTTCCCTCATGCTCTGTGATTCTGTTTCCCGGTAGCGGCGCTCCAGGTTGGGCAGAATGCCTTCGAACGGGTGGGCCTTCTCCATGATGTGGCCGCGGGAATTCACGTAGCGGAACGGAATGTCCTCGGAACCGGAACCGTAGAGCAATGCCTGACGGAAGTCGTCCGGCAGATCTTCCCATGGAGTGTCCATATCGACATCGTAGTGCTCGGCCACGCTGGTCAGCATCTGGAAATAGTACACCGCCCGACGGTCCCAGCCCTTGATCGCGCCCTCGGCCAGGGTGGCTTCGGGATGCTGAACGATTTTCTCGGCATCAAAGAACTGCTTTACGCCCAGGCCATCACAGGTGGGGCAGGCGCCGGCGGGATTGTTGAAGGAGAACAGCCGTGGTTCCAGTTCGCTGATGGCGTAGCCGCACTGGTTACACGCATAACGGGCGGAAAAGGTGTGTTCGTCTCCTTCATTATCCATGGGGGCGACCAGCGCGATGCCATCGGCCAGCCCCAGTGCCGTTTCAAAGCTTTCCGCAAGCCGCTGTTCCAGGCCCGGCTTGACCTTGAAGCGGTCTACGACCACGTCAATCTGGTGTTTGCGCTTTTTGTCCAGCGATGGCAGGTCGTCGATATCGTAAACCCGGCCATCCACCCGCAAGCGGATGAAGCCCTGGCTGCGCATGGTATCGAAGACATTCAGGTGCTCACCCTTTCGGTCCCGGATCACCGGGGCAAGGATCATCAGCTTGCTGTCCTCTGGCATGGCCAGCACTTGGTCTACCATCTGGCTGACGGTCTGGGCTTCCAGTGGCAGGTCGTGATCCGGGCAGCGCGGCTCACCAGCGCGGGCAAAAAGCAGGCGCAGGTAATCGTAGATTTCGGTAATGGTGCCGACGGTAGAGCGAGGGTTGTGGGAGGTGCTTTTCTGTTCAATGGAAATGGCCGGTGACAGACCCTCAATGTGGTCCACGTCCGGCTTTTCCATCATCGACAGGAACTGGCGCGCATAGGTGGACAGGGATTCCACGTAGCGCCGCTGACCTTCCGCGTAGAGTGTGTCGAACGCAAGGGACGACTTCCCGGAGCCAGACAGACCAGTGATTACGATCAGCTTGTCCCTCGGCATATCCAGGTCAATGTTCTTCAGATTGTGGGTACGTGCCCCTTTGATCTGGATATGGTCCATAACACCTCGCTGTCGAAAAAACGGAAATTATACCGCGTTTGGGCCCCGGCCGGCCAAGGCCGCAGTGCTTTTAAGCCTATAAATGCAATATGCCTTGCCTGTGTGCCTTCTGTTACAATGCGCAGCGATTTTGCGAAGGGCAGGCTCCCCTTCTGAACCCATGTTTCCGGAACCCTTATCAGGTCAGGCACCGCATGAATTCACTGGAAAGACGCTCCGTCGCAGCACTGGCATCCGTGTATGCCATGAGGATGCTCGGGCTCTTCATGGTTATGCCGGTATTTGTTCTTCTTGGTAGTGATTTAAAGGGTGCAACCCCCGCCCTGATAGGCCTGGCAATCGGCGCCTATGGCCTGAGCCAGGCGCTGCTGCAGATCCCGTTCGGCATGTTGTCGGACCGTGTTGGCCGCAAGCGGATGATCTATATTGGCCTGGTTCTGTTTGCCGCCGGAAGTTTGCTGGCGGCTTCCACAGACTCCATATACGTTGTGATTGCAGGGCGGATTCTTCAGGGCGCGGGCGCCATTGCCAGTGTCCTGATGGCGCTGCTCAGTGACCTGACCCGCGAGGAAGAGCGAACCAAGGCCATGGCCACCGTGGGCATCTCCATTGGGCTGTCTTTTTCCGTATCCCTGGTGCTGGGGCCATTGCTGGGTTCGGCCTTTGGCCTCTCCGGTATTTTTTACACCACGGCTGCTCTGGCCGTGGTTGCAATGGTGATTGTCAATCGCCTGGTGCCGACACCCCATGAACACAAGTCCAGTGCCGATACCCATCCAGCCCGGGCGATGCTGGGAAAGGTGCTTGCGGATGGCCGGCTGGTACGGCTCGATTTCGGAATTTTTGCACTGCATCTGGTGCTGACCGCTATCTTCCTGGTATTTCCGACGTTGCTTCAGGATGAACTGGGCCTGCCGTCGTCATCCCACTGGTGGTTCTATCTGACCGTCATGGTGACGTCTTTCTTTGCCATGGTGCCGTTTATCATCATTGGTGAGAAAAAACGCAGCATGAAACCGGTTCTGTGTGGTGCAATTGCATTGCTGGCGATTTCAACGGCGTCCATCGGCGGAATTTCAGGCAGTCTGACGGCGGCTTGGGCGGTGCTGTTCTTTTTCTTTATGGCGTTTAACCTGCTGGAAGCCAGTCTGCCATCACTGGTGAGCAAAGAGTCACCGGCAGCGGCGAAAGGCACGGCCATGGGTGTTTATTCCACATCCCAGTTCTTCGGTGCGTTTCTGGGTGGCGCCCTGGGCGGACTGCTTCTTGAACAGCTGGGGCTGCAGGGGGTTCTGTGGCTCATGGTGGTCGTGTTGCTGCTCTGGCTGGTAGTGGCATTGACGATGCCGAGCCCGGGTTACACCGCCAGTTTCGTGGTACAGTTACAACACGTGGCGCACAGCCAGTTTGATGATATTGACGATGCATTGAGAGGGCTTCCCGGGGTGCAGGACGTGGTCATCCTGGAAGAGGCGGAAACGGCTTACCTGAAGGTGGATCGTCGGAAATTTGATGAACTCTCGCTTGCGGACTTTGCATTTGTCCGGCAGGGTAGCAGTTCTTGAAAACCGGAGGCCTGCAGGGAAGGCAGGCTATCCCTGAAAACAGAGTCAGGAGCAGATCATGGCACGAGGCGTAAACAAGGTTATTCTGATCGGGAACCTGGGGCAGGATCCGGACACCCGCTATACACCGAACGGCAACGCGGTGGTGAACCTGAACCTTGCAACAGACGAAAGCTACAAGGACAGGCAGACAGGCCAGCTGGTGCCGAAAACCGAATGGCACCGGATCGTGATGTTCGGCAAGATTGCCGAGGTTGCGGGTCAGTACCTGCGCAAGGGCTCAAAGGTCTATATTGAGGGCAAGCTGCAGACCCGCAAATGGCAGAACAAGGAAGGCCAGGACGTTTACACCACCGAGGTGGTGGTGGATATCAACGGCCAGATGCAGATGCTGGACAGCCGCGGTGGTGAAGGCGGTGGCGCAAGCCAGAGCGCGCCTGCGGGTCGCCCACAACAGGCGGGCAATGCTGCGCCTGCTGCTGCAAGTCAGTCGGGACAGCAGTCTGGCGGCGGTGGATACAGCCAGCCTTCCCAGGGCAGCATGCCTGAGCCGGTCGATGATTTTGATGACGATATACCCTTCTAGCTTACATTCGAGCCGGTTTGTAACGTTTTAGTAGATATCTGATTCCAAGCCCCCGCCGAGCGGGGGCTTTCGTGTTAAAGAGTTGCAAAAAGAGGTCAAATTTAACAAGAAAACATGGAATTACGTTCACTTTCTCAACTATCATGCAGGCCAATGTAGAATCCGTGCACTTTTTAAGCACTGAGGCTGGCGAGTGGCCCGACGTTTTATAACAAGAGTTCTGCGACGTTCTGGTAAGCGGCAACGCGTCTACCTGGAAGTTCGCCCTGACGGCATTGCCTGGGCGGAGTCTGACGGCTCGGCCGGTTTTTCGGATTGCTCCCCGGCAAAGCGGGAGGGTGTTCTCGGCGCCCTATCGGGTGAGCGCAATTGGGCTGGCGCAGACACCACACTCATTCTGCCGCTTGATCAGTATCAGGTATTCCAGCTGGAGCGCCCGGAAGGCATTGATGAGTCCGAGCTTGGCGATGCCCTGAAGTGGAAGCTCAAGGATTTTCTCGATTTTAACCCCTCAGATGCCGTCTCCGACGTGTTTCATTTCCCGGAGGACGCCTCCCGTGGGCGAGGCAGCCTGGTTAACGTGGTTGCCGCACGAAAGTCCCTGGTCAGCGAAGTGGTGGCTCTGGTAGAGAGGTGCGGCCTGGCACTGGTGTCCATTGATATTGCCGAGCTGGCCCTGCGTAACCTGGTTCCCCGCATTGATCCTGATCGGCGCGGTGCGGCCCTGGTCCACATGCGCGAGCGCTTTGGACAGATGATTGTCTGCAAGGGGGAAACGCTTTACCTGTCCCGTCGGCTGGATGTCACTTCTGATGACCTGCGGGATGCAGCAAGCCAGGAGAATGCGGTGCAGTCGCTGGCGCTGGAGATGCAGCGCTCCCTGGATTACTACGAAAGCCAGTTAGGGCAGGTGCCACCTGGCGTTATCCGATTGGTAGCCCGTGACAACGTCCTGCCATTGTCATCCATGCTGGCCTCCTACGTGGCTGCCAGTGTTGAAACCCTGGACTGGGCGCCTTTTGGTCTTGATGAGCCCCTTGATAGCCGCTGTCTGGTCGCCTGGAGCGCCAGCCTGGCAGTGGCCGGGGGAAGCGATGGGCTGGTCCAGCAGGTTAATCTTTATACCGATGAATTGCGGCCCCATAGGGAAAAGTTGCAGGCAGGGATGGCCGTGTCCCTACTCGCGCTCGCGCTGGCGGTGATTGTTGTGGCTGCCGGTGTCGCCCGTTATCAGGAGTCCCGGCTGCAGGCGGAGACCAGGGGCCTGCAGCATCAGAATGAGCGGCTCCAGCGCTCCGTGGAGCAACTGACGAAGGAGGTGGAAGCCAGACAGCCAGACCCCGACGTAGAAGCTGCTCTGGAGCGTGTGACGGCAACACTGGCACGCCGACAGCGATTGCTGGACCGGGTGGAAAACCTGATCGCTACCGAGACGACGGGCTTTTCGTCGCCGCTCTCTGCTCTCGCACGTCAGGTGCCGCAGGGGCTGTGGCTGACGAATATCCGGCTTGACGCCAGCAATGGTGCCGTTGGTCTGGCCGGCAAGGTGCAGTCAGGCCAGCTTGTGCCGGTGTACCTTGAAAAACTGGGTGATGAGCCCGCCTTTGCTGGCAAGACCTTCGGCAGCTTCCGGCTGGACCGGGAGGAAGACGGGCGCTGGCTTGAGTTCCGCGTGGCGACCGATGCCGATGGGGAGGCCGCGAAATGACGTCTGCACTCCGTCAGCAGCTTGATCAGGGCGCAGCCTGGTTCAACGAACGGCCCATTCGCGAACGGGCGTTGCTCACCATCACCGCTCTTGTGGTGGTCCTGTTTGCGGGCTGGGAGCTTGCGGCTGCTCCGGTGGTAGCGAGCAATGAACAGCTTCGGTCCCGCCTGGTGACCCTGTCTGATACCCGGGCCTCATTGATGGAGCAGCAGGGCCTGCTGACAGAACAGTTGGCGTCCGACCCGTCACAGGTGTTGAGAGACCAGCTCGCGGCCCGACAGCAGCGCCTGGAAAGATTGAACAATGAACTCGCTGAAACCACGGGGCGGTTGATTGCGCCCCGGGCCATGGTCGTTCTGTTACGGGATATGCTCGCTGCCCAGGATAAGCTGGAGCTTCTCGGGGTAGACCTCCTGGCTCCGGTGCCGGTATTTGACAGGCAATCCGGTAGTACCCTGGGAGATGCCAGCGGCAACGACGAGTCCGCAGAGCCGCTGCTGTTCGCCCATGACGCGGAAATAGTCCTGCGTGGGGGCTACATGGATGTACTGGCCTATCTGGAAACGCTCGAAGCCATGGACGCGCGCCTGGGGTGGGTGCTGCTGGAGTATGATTCCAGCGAGTATCCTGACAATGAAGTCCGCATCAGGGTTCGCACCCTGAGCCTGGATCGCGCATGGCTGGGAGTGTGATATGAGGCTGTTGTTGCTCACAGTGCTGGCGCTGGCATTTTCAAATGCCCTCGCTTTACAGGACCCGACCCGCCCGGACGGTTTTGGTGCTTCGCCGCAGGCCCAGGTGCCGCAAAAAGAGTTTTCGCTGGCGTCGATATTTATAGGCAATGATCGCAGGGTGGCGGTTATTGATGGCGTGGCCCGCAGGGAGGGGCAGACATTCGAGGGTGTTCGTGTCAGGCGAATCCACCCGGACCGGGTAGAGCTGGTTGATCAGGGACGAGTGCGCGTTTTACGCCTTGAACCCCTTCCGCAAGTGCGGAGTTCGCAATGACAGAGAAACGAGCTGATATGACACTGAACCGAACGTTTCTGATCCTGTTGCTGGCCCTGTTTATGACGGCCTGCAGCAATAATCCGTTGATGCGTACCAGCCAGGCCACCTCGACTGACGCCGCGACTGCAATTGATGATGCGATGGCGGAGGCTGAAGCGGAACAGCGGCGAAACGCGCGAGCGGGCGCAATGTCCGGCGGCGTGCCCGAGGACGTCAGTGCCGCACTGATGCCTTCGCTGTCCTCCCCGGCTGATGACGAAGACCGCTTTGATGTGAATGCGAGGGGCTTGGCTGCCGGTCCTTTCTTTGAGGCACTGGTGGAGGGAAGCCGTTACAACGTGGTGGTTCATCCTGATGTCGGGGCCATCATCGACCTGCGCCTGGGAGACGTCACGGTGCCAGAGGTCATGGATATTGCCGGCGATCTTTATGGTCTGGATATCCAGCGCAGTGGGCGCCTGTTCCAGGTGAGGGCCGACAGTGTCCAGACACGGCTTTTCCCGATTGACTACCTGCACTTCAAGCGCAGCGGCGGCTCGGAAACCCGGGTCAGTTCAGGGCAGGTCAGCAGCGCGCGGGACAATTCAACCGGCGCCGGTTCAAACCGCAGCAGCTCGAACGACGGCGGCACCGCCAACCTGATAGGTACGCGGATTTCCACCGAAACCGAATCGGACTTCTGGCTCGACATCGAGCGTGCCCTGAAGATGATCATCGGAACTGCCAATGGCAGCCAGGTCATCGTCAACGCCGGTGCGGGCCTGGTGATGGTCCGTTCTGACGGTGAGTCTCTCAGGCAGGTGGAAGAGTACCTGCGCCGCACCCAACTGATTATGCAGCGGCAGGTGGTACTGGAAGCGAAGATCCTGGAGATTGGCCTGAACGAGGGTTACCAGCAGGGCATTAACTGGGCAGACATCCAGAGTGCCTCCAGTATTACCGCATCGGATGGGCTGCCGGAAGATTTTACCGCCCAGGCCCTGGCCGGGCAGGCGATCAGTACTTCGGACATCGGCGGGCTGTTCTCGGCGAGTGTCCGGGCTGGTGATTTTAGCGGGCTGATCGAATTACTGGGGGAGCAGGGCAATGTGCAGATTCTGTCGAGCCCGCGAATCTCTACGGTGAATAATCAGAAGGCCGTGATCAAAGTGGGTACGGACGAGTTCTTTGTCACCGACATCGACTTTGATGACAACAGCTCGGCGGTTACCGCCACCGACCGGACCTCCACGTCGGTTGAACTGACGCCGTTTTTCTCCGGTATTTCCCTGGACGTAACGCCCCAGATTGCTGAAGACGGTGCCATCACCCTGCACGTTCACCCCTCTGTCAGCGAGGTGAATGATCAGGAGAAGGTGATTACCGTGGGAGACCGGGATGTGGTCCTGCCCCTGGCCCGCAGCACCGTCCGCGAGACGGACAGCGTGATCCGTGCCGAAAGCGGCCAGATTGTCGTGATCGGCGGGTTGATCCAGAACACCAGTGAAGACAACAATTCTGCGGTGCCTTTCTTCAGTGACATTCCATTGCTGGGGGAGCTGTTCAAGCAACGTCGCTTTCAGTCCCGCAAGAGTGAGTTGGTTATCCTGTTGCGCCCGGTCGTTGCCGGTAGCGAGCAGATGAGTGCTGACGTATCGTCCAGCCGCGAGCGCATGCAGGTTCTGCGGGAACTGCTGGAGTCGTCCGAGTCCGTAAAGCCCCAACCGGAGAAAGCCAGACGCTAGCATGTACGAATCCCATTTCGGACTGCAGGAAGCACCGTTTGCATTGACGCCCAACACCCGATATTTCCTTCGGGCCCGTAGCCATAGCGATGCGCTGGAGTTGCTGCTGGTGGCGTTGCGTGAACGGGAAGGCTTTATAAAGATTACCGGGGAGGTGGGCACTGGCAAGACGCTGTTATGCCGCCTGTTGCTCAACGAGCTGGAACAGGATGCCCATACCGCCTATATCCCCAACCCGCACCTGACTCCGGATACCCTCTACGAAGCGGTGGCCGAGGAGCTGGGCGTGGACGTGGCACGTTGTGCCAACACTCACCAGATACTCAAAGCGCTGAACGAACGCCTGATTGCCCTGGCTATGGAACAGCGACCGGCGGTGTTGGTGATCGACGAAGCCCAGGCCATGCCCGAAGAAACCATCGAGGCCCTGCGGCTGCTCACCAACCTGGAGACCGAAAGTACCCGCCTGTTGCAGGTGGTGCTGTTTGGCCAGCCGGAACTTGACGAGCTTCTGAAGCGGGACAGCATGCGCCAGCTGCGTCAGCGCATCACATTCCAGTACCGCCTGGCACCCCTGGATAAGGTGTCGGTGGCGCAGTACCTGCGGCACCGCCTGGCCCAGGCCGGTTACAACGGTGGCGAGCTGTTCGCGCCTGCCGCACTGAGGCTGATCTCCCGTTCCTCAGGAGGCATTCCGCGGCTGGTCAACATCATCGCCCACAAGGCTCTTTTGTGTGCCTGGGGCCATGGCGACCGGCAGGTGGGGCGATCCCACGTCATGCAGGCCATCCGCGATACCGACAGTGCCCGTTTGCCCAACCTGCTGGTGAGGTGGCTATGAGCTTGCTCAATGACGCCCTGAGAGCGGCGGAGCAGCGCCAGGACCGGCCAGCGGCACCGGGCGCCTATGCGGGTGGACAACATCAGCCCCGTAACCGCCGGCCTTTGCTCCTGATGGTGCTTGTGGTCTTGGTGCTGCTCGTCGCCGTTATGGGGGGCTACTGGGTACTTGCCAACAGTTTCTCGCCAGAGCCAATGGTGAAGGAGAGCCAGCCGTCGCCGGATCAGGCCGTTCAGAGGGATGTTTCCGTGGAAGTTCTGCCTCCCGCGCCGCAGCCTGAGGTGGCCCGGCCTGAACCCCTGCCCAGACAGGCGCCGACACCCGAGCCGGAAGTGGCTCAGCCTGAGGTAAACCAGCCCGAGCCGGCGGTTGCGTCCTCGTCCCCGGTGGAAGAGGCTCCGGTCGAGCAGGAAACAAAGTCCGCTGAAACGGAAGAGGAGCAACCGGAAGAAATTTCCACTGCAGGCGTCAAGCAGGTCCCGGAGACTCCGGCCGCAAAGGACCGAAGCACTGCCAGGCAGCTTGAACGGCTGGTGGCCCAGGGCAATATCACCGATGCAGAGCGGGGCCTTGCAGCCCTGACGCAGGAGCAAACCGCGCCCCGCAGCCGCTACGTGGTGGCCAGGGCGCTTCTGGTGGACGGCAAACAGGATCAGGCCCTTGGCTGGCTGCCCGAGGGCATTGCTGCCGATCATCCGGGGTTGCGGCTTTTGCGGGCCAGGGCTCAGCACGCTAATAGCGACCTGGCAGCTGCTGTCAATACGCTCAGCGCAAGTGTGCCGCCGGTGCAAGACCACGCGGAATACCGGGTTACCCTGGCGACCCTGTTGCAGCAGCAGGGAAAGAATGGGGAGGCCGCCCGCCACTGGGCCGAATTGATCGCCTGGGATGATAGCCAGGGCCCCTGGTGGGTAGGGCTGGCGATTTCGCTGGAAGCCCAGGGGGAGCAGGCCGGAGCTGCCAGGGCGTACCGGCAGGCAGCCGAACTGCCAGGCCTGCCCCGGTCACTGGCGGACTACGTGCAGCGAAGGCTGCAGGCATTGCGAGCAGGATGATTCATGGCTGAAGCAAAGAAAAAAATCCGTATAGGTGACCTGCTGGTCCAGAACGATGTCATCACTGAGCAACAGTTGATGACCGCTCTGCGTGAGCAGAAGAACACCGGGCGGAAGCTGGGCCGCACCCTGATCGACCTGGGCTATGTGGAAGAGGATAACCTCCTTAATATCCTTTCGCGTCAGCTTGAGGTGCCCTTCGTTCAGCTGCGTCACTTCCAGTTCAATAACGAACTGGTCAAGAAGCTGCCGGAAGCCATGGCCCGCCGTTTCCGCAGTATCGTGCTGGCGGAGCAAAGTGGCGAACTGCTGGTAGGCATGGCCGACCCGCTGGATATCTTTGCGTACGACGAACTGGTACGGGTGCTCAAGCAGCCGATCAAGCAGGCCGTAGTGCGGGAAAGCGAACTGCTGAATACCCTCGACCTGGTTTACCGCCGTACCGACGAAATAGCCTCACTGGCGGAAGAACTGGAAGACGAACTCGGCGACGATGCCTTCGACCTGGCCGACCTCAGCGCCGAATCGGAAAGTGCCGAAGCTCCTGTGGTCAAGCTTCTGCAGACCCTGTTCGAAGACGCGGTACAGGCCCGGAGCTCGGATATCCATATCGAACCGGACGAGACCGTGGTGCGGATTCGTCAGCGTGTGGATGGCGTGCTGCAGGAACAGGTGATGAAGGAGAAGCGGGTGAACTCCGCCCTGGTACTCCGCCTCAAGCTGATGGCCGGCCTCAACATCTCCGAAAAACGCATCCCCCAGGACGGCCGGTTCAACGTTCGGGTCAAGGGCCGCAGTATCGACGTGCGGGTATCTACCATGCCGGTGCAGTACGGCGAGTCGGTGGTCATGCGTTTGCTGGACCAGAGCCAGGGCATACTCAACCTGGACGTTACCGGCATGCCTCCGGTGCTGCTGGAAAACTTCCGCCGCATGATCAGGAAGCCCCACGGCATGATTCTGGTTACCGGCCCCACCGGTAGTGGTAAAACCACCACTCTGTATGGGGCCCTGACGGAACTGAATCGCCCGGAAGTGAAAATCATTACCGCGGAGGATCCGGTGGAATACCGCCTGCCGCGTATAACCCAGGTACAGGTAAACCCGAAAATCGGCCTTGAGTTCGCCAGCGTGCTGCGATCCGCCCTGCGCCAGGACCCGGACATCATCCTGGTCGGTGAGATGCGTGACCATGAAACCGCCGAAATTGGTTTGCGGGCAGCCATGACCGGCCATCTGGTGCTTTCGACGCTGCACACCAACGATTCCATCAGCAGTGCCATGCGCCTGATCGATATGGGCGTGGAGCCCTTCCTGGTGGCCAGTTCTCTGCTTGGTGTTGTCGCCCAGCGCCTGGTTCGTAAGGTGTGTGACAACTGTAGGGAGGGCTATGAGCCCACCAGCCAGGAGAAAGTCTGGCTGGACCAGTTTGATCTTGATCCTTTGGATCTGGAAGCGGGCTTTGTTCATGGCCGGGGTTGCTATCAGTGTGGCAACAGCGGTTACCGTGGCCGGCTGGGTGTCTATGAAATGCTGGAATTGAACGAAGGCATGCTGGACGCCCTGCGTCGCAAGGATCTTTCGGGATTCACCCGCGAGGCCCGCAAGAGCCATCTTTACCGCCCGCTTGGCATGTGCGCCATGGATTTTGCCCTGCAAGGGATTACCACGCTGGAAGAAGTCGCCCGGGTGGCAGCCACCTCGGAAGGCGACATTTCCCTGGAAGAGGTGCCGGTGCTGTCTCAGGCTCACGGCAAGGCCTCGCAGCCTCATGCACAGAGTGAGGGAGGCGCCTGATGCAGTTCAGTTATCGGGGAAAGGACGTCAGGGGAGCCGTGCAACAGGGTGCGCTGGCCGCGCCGAGCCCGGAGGCAGCGGCGTCTGAACTCATGCGGCGGGGTATTACACCCCTGTCCATTCGTGAGCAGGATCAGAGTGAATCCCTGGGCGAGCGGCTGAACAGGATGCCGATTTTCCGCAAGAAAATCAGCCTGGATGAACTGATCGTTTTCTGCCGCCAGATGCACGCACTGACCAAGGCGGGCATCCCGTTGATCCGGACCATGCGGGGGCTGGCGGACACCACCCGTTCACAGGTGCTCAGCGAAGTGCTGGACGACGTGACTGACCGCCTGGAAGGTGGCTCTACCATGGCCACCGCCATGCAGGCCCATCCGAAGGTGTTTTCGGAACTGTTTATCGCCATGATCCACGTGGGCGAGAATACCGGGCAGCTGGATGACGCCTTCAAGCGCCTGTCTGACATCCTGGAACTGGAGCGGGACACCAAGCGCCGCCTCAAGCAGGCCATGCGTTACCCGATGTTTGTGGTGATTGCGCTCTTTGCTGCCCTGATGGTGGTGAACTTCCTGGTGATCCCGAAGTTTGCTGCGGTCTTCAACAAACTGGGTGCCGACCTGCCGTTCCTGACCCAGGTACTGGTGGGCACGTCCAACTTCCTGCTGGGGTACTGGTACATCGTTCTGTTTGGCGTTGCCGCGTCCATGCTGCTGGTACGCCAGTGGAAGCAGACCGAACAGGGGCGGCTGACCTGGGATCGCTACAAGCTGAAAATGCCCATTATCGGCCCGCTGCTGGAACTGATTACCCTGAGCCGGTTTGCCCGCAACTTCGCCAGTATGCTGTCGGCGGGCATGCCAGTGACTGTCGCGCTCACCGTGGTTTCAGACGCTACGGACAACGCCTGGATATCCAAACACATCAAGGACATGCGGGCAGGCATTGAGCGTGGCGAAAGCCTGTTGCGCACAGCGCGGCAGAGCGATATGTTCACGCCCCTCATATTGCAGATGATTGCCGTAGGCGAAGAAACCGGCTCCGTGGACGACATGCTGATCAATGTGGCCGATTTCTACGATGAAGATGTCGACTATGGCCTGAAGCGGCTGGCGGAGTCCATCGAGCCAATACTGATTGTCGCCATGGGCATACTGGTTCTGATATTGGCGTTGGGCGTGTTCCTGCCCATATGGGACCTGGGGGCCGCCGCCATGGGGCGGGGATAATGGCCACCCAGAAATACTCGGGGATGTCGGTGTTGGTCAATTCGCATCGGCTGAGATTTCTGGTGTCGCTCTCCATCCTTTTTACCCTTGGGTGGGTACTGCTTGGGGTGCTGGAGCGCGAAGCAGCAAGGGCTGAACAAGCAGGAACCCGTCTGATGCTTAACCAGATCAGGAGTGTGCTGGTCGTGAAAGGCGCGGAAATTCGCCTGAAAGAAGGACCGGAGTTCATTAACTGGGCAGGAAAGAACCCCTTCGAGTGGTTTGAGTCAGAACTGGCCTCCTATGAGGGAATCTGTCCTGAGGGACATCCCGGACCTGGCAAGTGGTGTTTCAGGCCGTTACAGACCAGTGACGAAGGATACAAATATGACGCGGCGGACGTGAAGGGGCGGGTTATATTTCAACCACGCCAGCCGATAACCATAGGAGAACGGCAAGGAAGCCGCACCACACCCCTGGCCTGGGTTGTGGCGGTAGAGTTTACGGACAGCAACAGCAATGGACGCCTTGATGAAGCGGACCTCCAGTCCGGACTGATGTTGCAGCCGGTGGAGATGAAAAACGAGAACGAACGTGCCGAGAATCAATAACAAGCCTCAGGGAGGTCGAGCTATGAGGGCGATGACAGTAACAAAGCAACGGACCAAGGGTTTTACCCTGATTGAACTGGTGGTGGTGATATCCATCCTTGCCATCCTCGCAGCCTTTGCGCTGCCGCGGTTCGCCGAACTGTCGGACGAAGCGCACCGGGCAAGTATCCAGGGCACCTCTGGCGCCTATGCCGCTGCTGTCGCTCTGGTTCGCGCCCAATGGACGGCCCGTGGCGCTGCTGGTGCACAGACTGACCTCCCCGGATTTGGCGAGGAAAACGTCGACGTGAGCGCGGATGGCTGGCCCACGGGCGTGGGTGGCAACACCGACCCGGCTACCATGAGTGCGCAAGAATGCCAGAACCTTTGGCTGGGTCTGATGCAGTCTAACGCGCCGACGGTGGCAACTACCGGAACCGCAACCGATTACACAGCATCAGCAAGCGGCTCCGTGTGCACCTATGAGTACAACCTCAACGGTGGCACGGACAACATCCAATACGACGCCAGCAATGGCGAAGTGATCAGGGTTATCAATTAAACACTTGAAAAGCAGCAAAAGCAGGAGAAAACCATGAATATGATGAACGAGATGGCAGCAAGAAAAGAGAAGGGTTTCACCCTTATTGAACTGGTAATGGTGATTGTGATTTTGGGGATTCTGGCGGCGTTTGCGTTGCCGAGGTTTGCGGATTTTGGGGGGGATGCTCGCGAGGCGTCGATTCAGGGACTAACTGGAGCTTTGAAATCTGCATCTTCTATTTCCCATGCTCGTCAGGTTGCAGATGGAGCCGGTCTGGGCGCGGATGTAAGCCTTGATGGCCAAACCGTTACTATGGTGAATGGATATCCGACCGCTGACGCCGACGGCATTGTTGCTGCTGCAGATGTGGATACCACCAACGACTACGCAATTGCAGGAGCAGCTGCAGCAGGTGGCACTGCGGCTACTTTCACAATTGTGGGTTATACCGGTGGCACCTGCGAAGTCGTTTATACGGCGGCTACCGCAGCTACCGACAACACGGCCCCAATAACTGCACCTCCGTCCGTTGTTGCCGATGTCAGCGGTTGCTAACAAGGCTGGTGTCGTAGCATCGTAGGTCGGATTAGCAAAGCGTAATCCGACAAATCTGATCGCCGGCCCCACCCAATGTCGGATTACGCTCACGCTAATCCGACCTACGTTTTGCGTTTGGGTGGCCGGGAATCTGGGAGAGGGGCATGACAATAAAGAACGCCCCGAGGTCATCGGGGTTCACCCTTGTTGAGCTGGTTATGGTCATCATCCTGATCGGAGTGCTCTCCGCTCTGGGTGTTGGGCTGTTTGCCGGTCGTTCCGCCTTCTCTCCGTTGCTGGCAACCCAGCAACTTGCCTCCGCCACGTTGCTTGCACAACAGGCAGCGCTGGCGGGCAATGTTGCCAATACCCTCACTGTTGAAGAGGGTGGCAGCAATTTCCGCTTTATTGTCGGGGCCGGAACATCGGCTTCGCGCACTTTCGAGCTGCCCCGGGCGGGCACCTCGCTCTCTGCTCCGGGCGGTTTGCCGCTGACGATCACGTTCAATCCAGACGGCGCTCCGGATAGTGGCGCCAACCTCAAATTTACGTTTGCCGGAGAAAGCACCTTCGAAACGTGCCTGAGTTCACTGGGCGCTGTTTACCGTGGGGACTGCCAGCCATGATGCGGCTCCATCGAGGCGCAACCCTGGTGGAACTGGTAATGACCATCGTCATTATCAGCGTGGCGATTGCCGGTGTAGTGGGTGCTTTTGCGTTGATTACCGGGCGCAGCGCCGACCCGCTGAACCAGACACGGGCGGTGGAGCTGGCGCAGCTCTACATGGATGAGATTATCTCCAGGAAATATGACGACGCGACTCCGCAGGGTGGTACCCCAAAATATACCGGTACCTGCAACATCGGGCCGGAGGGGGGAGAGACAAGGGATACCTACGATGATGTGGACGATTACCACAACACCACCGACTCGCCTCCCGCAAATGCAGAAGCTGTCCTGACTGGTTACAGCGGCTTTGCCGTCGAAGTCGAGGTTGCCTGCGCTGGTGATGAAGTGAATCTGCCGGATGCAGAAGCCAAGCGCATCGACCTGACCGTCACGGCACCCGGCGGCCAGGCCTTCTCGTTTTCAGCTTACAGGGCTAATTTCTGATGCGTCGTGCGGCGGGCTTTACCCTGGTTGAACTGATTATCGTCATTGTGCTGCTGGCCATCGTGGCAACGATTTCCGTGCAGTTTATTGCCCTGTCTACCCGTGGCGCCATCGACGTCAGTTCCCGCCAGCAAAGGGCACTTTCGGGCGTGGTCATCAGCGAGCATATAACAAGGAGTCTGAGGGCGGCGTTGCCAACGTCCATCCGGGCGAGTTCAGACGGATCCTGCATTGAATGGATGCCCATCCGGGCGGCGTCCAACTACCTTGATTTGCCAAAGGGCAGTTCGCCGTCGTCGTTTGACGCCGTGCCACTGGCTGGCGGGCAGGCAGCTGCGGGGAGAGTCGTCGTCTATGGCTACGGCAGTGACGTTTATGACACCAGTAGCCCGGGGCCCGTATCGCCTCCGGCCAGCCTACCTGCGGGTTCCCCTCCGGTGACCGTCACCTTTGATGGTGGGGCCACTCACCGGTTCTCGGCAAAGTCGCCGGAAAAGCGTTTCTACGTGGTTGGTGAACCGGTTGCCCTTTGCCAGTCTGGCCGTTGGCTCTACCGTTACAGCAATTACGGCATTAATGCATCGGTTGCATCCGGCCTGCCGTCAACCTTCCCCGGGCGGGAAGTGCTGGCGGCATCCCTGGAAGGTGGTTCCCTGGTCTTCGAGGTAACGCCCCCGACCCTGCAGCGCGGGGCGGTGGTGTCATTCAGTTTTGTTCTTGAAGAAGACGAAACCGGTGAATCCACCGCCATCAGCCAGGAGGTACAGGTTCGCAATGTGCCCTGACAAACGCCTGAAAAACCAGTCCGGTGCCGGCCTGCCGGTTGCGCTGTTCATTGTGACGGTACTGGCATTCCTGGTACTTGGCATCTCCCAGCTCCAGCAGAGCAGCGGCGAATCCATCAGCCTGCAGATCCAGTCCCAGCGTGCGTTTTTTGCGGCTGAAAGTGGTGCACAGGTGGCGGTGAGGGATGTGCTGGAAGCAGATAGCTGCAGTGCAGTTAACACCCCGCTGACATTTAACGATGCCGATGGGCTTCAAGGCTGTAGTGCAACGATGGCCTGTGAGTCGGTAACGGCAAACATTGGCGGCTCCGGGGGCAATACGGTTTTCACGATCACCAGTAGTGGGCAGTGTGGCGCCGGGACTGACCAGGCGACTCGAGATATAGAGGTACGAGTACGATGAGATTCCTGATCGTCTTGTTAATCAGTGTCGGACTTCCGTTCGCCGCCAATGCCACCATCACCCTCTCCGCCAATGGTGATCCTGAGGGGCCGATTACGGTTTTTGTCGACGAGGATGTGTTATTTGTCGTCGAGACGAATAATTGTGCCAATGTAGGGGGCAATAATTCAGCCTGGCGTGATACTTGGGTCAATGCCGGAGCACCCGGGCAGCAGACGTTTGGGAACAGCCCCTGCGATGACTCGCCCTTCGGGAGGACGTTCAGTTTTCCGAATCCGGGAACCTACACGGTTTCTTATACATCCGAGTATTGCCGAAACTTGAGATTCAATGGCTGTAGGAGCGGGTGGGAGTTTGATCAAAGCGACGAGATTACCGTCGTGGTGGTTGAGCCGAACGAATTCACTTGCTTCAACGATGAATTCACGGACGGCTCTCTTAGCCCCGAAAACTGGGTTACGTCTGTAGCCAGTGGCAGCTTTACACCCGGCGATGTCAACGGTCGGTTACGGATGACAGAAGCAGTCAGCAACCAGTCAACGGCTGCTACTCTTCAAAGGGAAATACCAGGTGCAGACAACCTGGTGGTTCTGGAGTTTGATTATTACGCCTATGGCGGCAGTGGGGCAGACGGCCTGGCTGTGGTCCTGTCGGATGCCACCATCACACCCCGACCTGGTAGCTTCGGTGGCTCGCTGGGGTATGCCCAGCGTAACAACGGCGATCCGGGGTTCGCTGGGGGTTGGCTAGGCATAGGCCTGGATGAATTCGGCAACTTTTCCAATCCCACTGAAGGGCGCCAGGATGGGCCGGGATTCAGGCCAGATGCTGTTGCCATCCGGGGGGCTTATCAGGGTAACTATCGTTTCCTCAGAGGTACCGGTACGCTTCCTACGGGTATTGACCAATCTGGCAACGATCCATCAGCGCATCGCTACCGCATCACGGTGGATTCCCGAAACGCCGGTGAGGCACTGGTTTCGGTTGAGCGTGATATAACCGGTTCGGGGAACAGCTTCCAGGAATTGATAAGCCCCTTTAATGCCTTGAATGAGAGTGGCCAACCGGATGTGCCGGAAAACTTCCTTCTGTCCCTCACTGGTTCCACCGGCGGCGCCACCAATATTCACGAGCTTGATGACATTGAGCTATGCGCCCTTCAGCTCAATCCCGTCGGCGAGCAGGTTGATCACTTCGAAATCCTCCACGATGGCGTGGCGCTGACTTGTCAGCCTGAAACCGTCACCATCCGTGCCTG
The DNA here is from genome assembly GCF_030227115.1 of Marinobacter sp. SS13-12. Taxonomy (NCBI): domain Bacteria; kingdom Pseudomonadati; phylum Pseudomonadota; class Gammaproteobacteria; order Pseudomonadales; family Marinobacteraceae; genus Marinobacter; species Marinobacter sp. SS13-12. Next base: position 138,766 of record NZ_JASSUA010000006.1, on the reverse strand, counting down.
TGCCGATGAGAACTGCGACCAGCTGTTCACCGACCCCATCCAGGCCACCCTGTCGCCTTTGGACGGCTGGCAGGCTGGGAACGTGGTCAACATTGCTGGTGGCTTCGGTGAGGCAACACTGCAGAACACCGTTGCCGGTGAAGTCACCCTGGATGTTATCGGTTCCCAGCCGTCCACCCGGCCGCAGGCGGTCACGCTCTGTCAGGCCGCTGGCGGCGGGCTGTCCGCTGCGAACTGCATTCTGGAGTTTTTTGATTCCGGGCTGGCTTTCGATGTGCCGGACCTGACCTCCCACAGGCCTTCGGGTCCTGTCGAGGTACGGGCAGTGCGACGGGACGACGCGACCCAGGCCTGTGTGCCTGCGTTTGAAAACGTGGAGCGGCCGGTGCAGTTCTGGTCTACCTATGTTGATCCGGACCAGACCAACCGCCCCGTCAGCCGTGCGCTTTCCGTAGATGGCCAGACTGTGGGTGGCGATTCGGGTGCACCAACTACTGTAAACCTGAACTTTGGCGCCGGTGGTATTGCTCAGATTGATGTTCGCTACCCGGATGCTGGGCAGATGCAGTTGGATGGACGTTACCTGGGTTCCGCAGCCACAGAGGACGAGGGCTTGGTGATGCCTGGATCGGATCAGTTTGTCAGCGTGCCGGCAGGGCTTTGTGTGCGTTCCGGCGGGGAATGTGCGGCCGGCGATGCTTCTTGTCCCCCGTTTGCGAGAGCCGGCGCGGAGTTCGATCTTTCCATAACGGCGGTTGGCTGGCAGAGCGATGGCGATAGCAATCTCTGCGAGGGTAATCCTGTTACCCCCAATTTCCGTTTGCTGAATGTTCCTCTGTCTTCAGGTGTGGTAGCCCCTGCTGGTGGTGTGGACGGAACCCTCACACCGACGAGTTATACCCATACCCGGTCGGTGGATGCCACAGAAACGTTGACTGCCCGCATTTCGGAAGTAGGGGTATTCGAGTTCCTTGCAACCCCGATTGCCGGTGGATATCTGGGCAAGTCGATTTCCCAGGGCATCAGCGCCCCGGCCGGACGTTTCTATCCCGATCGTTTCAGCGTAGCGGTCGACCCGGGAGAATTGGGTGCCGAATGCTCAGTAGCCACGCCCTTTACCTACACCGGGCAGGATATCGAGTGGTCCTTGGTGCCCAGCCTCGACATTGAGCCTTTGTCGGTGCAGGGAACCCGAACGGTGAATTACACGGAGCCGGGCTTTCAGCGGCTTTTGGCAACAGACGTGGCGCGGACCACTCCGCTGGCAGACAGCACAGCCCTGAATCGTGATGGCGTTCCGCTGGCGGTCACCGCCAACGTGATCGACGGCACCCTGGCAGAAGTATTAGGTGAGCCGGGGTTGCTGCAGTTTGACTATGCCGGCGACGATACGGTCCGTTACGACAAATTGCCGGAAGCCCAAGTAGCGCCTATCAGGCCAGAGCTGGAGTACACCGTTACCGATATTACAGACGCGGATGGTGTGAGCGGCGCTGGCGCGCCCTACAACTTTACCCCTGCTGCCGATTTTGAGGTGCGCTACGGCCGGCTGACCATGGACAATGTGTATGGCCCCGAGAATATCTCCGAGCTGCTGATGCCGTTCCGACTGGAGTACTGGAATGGATCGCGGTTTGTTTTGAACACGGCAGGCAGTTGCACAACCTGGAATACCGCTGATATCACCAGCCCCGCAGAGCACCATACATTGGTGGCCGACTCTGGCACATTTACTGGCGGTGAGGCGGGCCCGTTGAGTCTGCAGCCGGATGGTTCTCAGGGTACCGACACGCTTACATGGGCTGTGGAGGACTGGCTGAAGGATGATGTCGACGAAGATGGTGCGCTGGATAACCCTTCAGCCCTGGCAACTTTCGGCGTTTACCGGGGCCACGACCGGGTTATTTACTGGCAGGAAAGGTAGCGGGAGAGAGGATTCAGTCCTCTTCCCCCTCCGGGTGATCCATCCCCAGCTCGTTAATCTTCCGCGTCAACGTATTCCGACCCCAGCCCAGCAGGATAGAAGCATCCCGACGACGACCGCCGGTATGTTTCAGCGCTGTTTCGATCATGATGCGCTCAAACTCCGGTACAGCCGTATCGAGAATCCCTTTGCGCCCACGCTTTAATTCCTGCTCGGCCCAGTTTCGCAGGCCTTCCTGCCAGGTCTGGCCCGTCGCCGGAGCTTCTGCCTGCTGCATCAGCTCCGGCGGCAGGTCGTCGATGTGAACCTCACGACCACTGGCCATTACGGTTAGCCAGCGACAGGTGTTCTCCAGCTGGCGGACGTTGCCGGGCCAGGGCAGGGTGGTGAGGTATTCTTCCGCTTCCGGGCGTAGCAGTTTGGTTTCCACCGCCAGTTCCCTGGCTGCGCGCTTGAGGAAGTGCTCCATCAGTCGGGGGATGTCTTCCCGGCGTTCCGCCAGTTTGGGCAGGTGTACCCGGATCACGTTCAGGCGGTGGAACAGGTCTTCCCGAAAGGTGCCAGCCTGGACGAGTTTTTCCAGGTCCTGGTGTGTAGCGGCGATGATGCGTACATCTACCTTGATCGGTGTGGTTCCACCAACCCGATAGAACTCTCCGTCCGCCAGTACCCGTAACAGTCGAGTCTGGGTGTCGGCAGGCATATCGCCGATTTCATCCAGAAACAGGGTGCCGCCGTTGGATTGCTCGAATCGCCCCTGTCTGGCGGCAGCGGCGCCGGTGAAAGCGCCTTTCTCATGGCCGAACAGTTCGGACTCGATCAGGTCCTTGGGGATGGCTGCCATGTTCAGCGCGATAAACGGGCGGCTGGCCCGTGGGCTGTGGTTGTGCAGGGCCTGGGCCACAAGCTCTTTACCGGTGCCACTCTCACCGTTGATCAGTACGGTGATGTTGGAGTGGGACAGGCGCCCGATGGCCCTGAAGACTTCCTGCATGGCCGGGGCTTCACCGATGATCTCGGTGTTGCGTTGGGTGCTCTCGGCCTGGGGCTCTGACGTGGCCCTGCGTTCATGGCTATGGGCCACAGCTCGCTTTACAAGGGCGACGGCGTCATCCACATCAAAGGGCTTGGGCAGGTATTCGAAGGCGCCGGTCTGGTAGCTGGTTACCGCGCTTTCCAGGTCGGAGTGGGCGGTCATGATGATCACCGGCAGATCCGGGTGCACCTCGACAATCTGGGACAGCAGGGTGATGCCGTCCACGCCGGGCATACGGATATCGCTAATGATGGCGTCCGGCTGTTCGTGCTCCAGCCGCATCATGATGCTTTCACCGCTTTCAAAAACCCGGGGCTGCATACCGGCCTGATTCAGGGCGCGCTCCAGCACCCAGCGTATACTGCGGTCGTCGTCAATAATCCAGACGTTTGCCGGTTGGCTCATAGGTTGTCCTCCAGGGGCAGGAAGATGATGAAGTCGGTTTTTCCGGGCTCGCTTTCGCACTCAACCAGCCCGTGGTGTTGCCCGATGATGCTTTGGGTGATGGACAGGCCAAGCCCGGTTCCGCTCGCCCGTCCACTGATCATCGGGTAGAAAACGTTCTGTAGCAGGTCCGGTGGTATGCCCGGGCCGTTATCGATCACATCCACGCGGCAAACCAGGCGATGCCGTTTATGGCCGATGGTGAACTGTCGCAGCGCGCGGGTGCGGAAGGTGATGGTGGGCTGCTCATCGCCAGACCTCTCTGCCTGGTTTTCGAAGGCCGCTTCCATGGCGTTGCGGGCAATGTTGAGAAAGGCCTGGATCAGCTGCTCCTTGTCGCCCTGGAACTCCGGAAGACTGGGGTCGTAGTCTCGCAGGAAGGTCAGCCGGCCGCGACTTTCCGCCTCCAGCAAGGTTTTCACCCGTTCAAGCACTTCATGAATGTTGGTGGGGGCAAGTTTCGGCGCTTTGTTGGGGCCCAGCATTCTGTCCACCAGGGATCTGAGGCGATCGGCTTCTGCAATGATGACCTGAGTGTATTCCTTCTGGCCTTCATCATTCAGTTCCCGGTCCAGCAGCTGCGCGGCGCCCCGAATGCCACCCAACGGGTTCTTGATCTCGTGGGCCATGCCCCGCACCAGAATCCGGGTGGTTTCCTGCTGGGATATGATGTCCTCTTCCCGGCTGATGCGCAGTAGCCTATCCCGTGGCTGTATTTCGATCAGCAATTCGGCAGGGTCGAGGCTGATGGGCGAGACCGAGTAGTCAACGGTTAGTCGCAGACCGCTGGTGAGCACGAATTCTGCTTCGCGGCGGGTGTAGGACTGACCGTTCTCCGCGGCGGCGTACAGGGTTTTCAGGGCGTCTTCCGAGTCGATCAGAATGTCGTTGATAGGGGCGCCCTGGCTCCGGGTAATGCTGGTTTCAAACAGGCTCTCGGCGGCCGGATTCAGGTACTGGATCTGCAAGCCTTCCCTCAGCACAATCACCGCGGTGGTAAGGCTGTCCAGTATGCTTTTGTATCCGGCCGGTATTGCCATGATTCCATCCCTTTTGGTGGGCAACGCTGAGTACTCACGCAGTTTTGCAAAAAGCGAACCACATTGGAGGATTGCAGCGTTGAAAATGCGCATTTTGCGGGCATTGCGGTTTGACGGCCCGTAAACGCGCCGTTGTGTAGTGCATAAGTCTTATTGTGCCGGTCAGAATGCCGGCCGGGCGCCCTGTGAATGGTCAGAGTATGGCTGCTTTGTGGTGCGAGCGCACTAAAAGAGTGCGTTGTGTGGGGTGGAATGGCCGCATCGGCCCGACATGGTGATGATATTCATGTGCCCTCGCCAGGGAGGAGAGGGCTCCGGAAAGGTGCGTCAGTTGTTAACGCTGGGCCGGTGAATGGTGAAAGTAATGGTTTCGCCGCTTTTGATGGTGACACCGTCGCTGTCAACGATGTTGACGCCGGCGTCGTGGGTGCCCCGGTAGACGTTGCGCACCATAACGGTTCCGGATTGACTCTGGCCGACAGGCTGGCCATCCAGGGTGACTTCGTACTTGTGATTGTTCCGCAGTGATGGGGAGCTGGTCACCTGGAATTCCACGTTGCCACTGCCGCTGTGGAAGGCCTCATCATCGCCAGGGGCGACGAATGTTACGCTGTCGTACGCTGCGCCTTCCTGTTCCACCTTTTGCCTGAGCCTTTCGGGTTCCCGGACTGCCTCGGGTTTGGGCAGGGTAACGGTGGTTACCGGCTTGACCTTGATCTCTTCAGCTTCCGTGCCTTCTACAGGTTCATCGGTATAAGTGACGTTACCCTGGGCATCAACCTGACGATACACCTCTGCGGAAAGAGGGAAGGCGACGAAAGCGAGAATGCCTGCGACATGTACGAGCCGTGGTTTCATAGATACAACCTGTCTGTTGTTTTATCCGATTATCTGCGCCAGGCCCATGTATTTCAACGCCATTCCTGCCGTGCTTGGTTACATTACGTTAAGGGGGGCGGGCTGTTGTGATTGCGGGCACAAAAAAAGCCCCGCACGGGGCGGGGCTTTCTGACTGCTTGCGCCTGTGGCGTCTTAGCAGGAGTAGTACAGTTCGAACTCGACCGGGTGTGTGGTCATGTTGAGCTTCTCAACTTCGCCACGCTTCAGGTCAATGTAGCCACCGATCATGTCTTCGGTGAACACGCCGCCACGGGTCAGGAACTCGTGGTCCGCTTCGAGGCAGTCCAGGGCTTCCTGGAAGGTCTCGGCTACGGTGGGGATGTTCAGGGCTTCTTCCTTCGGCAGGTCGTACAGGTCCTTGTCCATGGCATCGCCAGGGTGGATCTTGTTCTGGATGCCGTCGAGGCCAGCCATCATCAGCGCTGCAAACGCCAGGTACGGGTTGGCAGAAGCGTCCGGGAAGCGAACCTCGATTCGACGGCCCTTCGGGCTGTTGACGTACGGGATACGAATGGAGGCTGAACGGTTGCGGGCAGAGTAGGCCAGCATTACCGGTGCTTCAAAGCCCGGAACCAGACGCTTGTAGCTGTTGGTAGACGCGTTGGTGAAGGCGTTGATGGCCTTGGAGTGCTTGATAATACCGCCAATGTAGTAAATGGCCATCTCGCTCAGGCCGGCATAGCCGTCACCTGCGAACAGGTTTTTACCATCCTTGTTCAGGGACATGTGCACGTGCATACCGGAACCGTTGTCACCGACAACCGGCTTGGGCATAAAGGTAGCTGTTTTGCCGTAGGCATGGGCTACGTTGTGCACGCAGTACTTCAGGATCTGAACTTCGTCAGCTTTCTTGGTCAGGGTGTTCGCGCCAACACCGATTTCACACTGGCCAGCGGTACCGACTTCGTGGTGATGCACTTCAATGACCAGGCCCATGGACTCCATGGCCGCACACATGGCGCCACGCAGGTCGTGCAGGCTGTCTACCGGTGGTACCGGGAAGTAGCCGCCTTTGACGCCCGGACGGTGGCCGATGTTATTGCGATCGAATTCCTCGCCGGATACCCAGGCCGCTTCTTCAGAATGCAGTTCGTACATGGCACCCTGCATATCGACTTTCCAGCGGGCAGAGTCGAAAACGAAGAATTCGGGCTCGGGGCCGAACAGTGCGCCGTCGGCGATGCCGGTGGACTTCAGGTATTCTTCAGCGCGCTTGGCAACCGAGCGCGGGTCCCGCTCATAGCCCTGCATGGTGGAGGGCTCGACGATGTCGCAGGTGATGTTAATGGTGGTTTCTTCGGTGAACGGATCCAGCACAGAGGTTTCGTCGACTGGCATCAGGATCATGTCGGATTCGTTAATGCCTTTCCAGCCAGAGATGGAGGAGCCGTCGAACATTTTGCCGTCGGCGAAGAAATCCTCATCAACCTCGGTTGCGGGCAGGGTTACGTGCTGCTCTTTACCGCGGCTGTCAGTGAATCGCATGTCGACCCATTTGACTTCGTGTTCTTTGATCAGATCAATCGTCTTGGACATTGTGCAAGCTCCGTCAGTTATCCCGCAGGGCGGGCGATTTCTGTGTGCGTTGTTGCCGGATCGTTCAGCGGTGCTGACTCCCGATCTTTCTTTCAGGTTGGGCAGCTTATCAAAAGCTGTTCCGACTTACCTGCAAATTCGGCTGACTGGGATGAAGCAATAGCCTTGCCAGTTTTATGTGCATGCTCCACAAGGGCGCAATCACGCGGTTTTCGGACTGTTTTGGAGCGAGACGTGTGTATAAGCCGCCCGTGCCGCCCTGGTTTGGTGCGTTAAAACGGTGCGCGTTCCGGAAAAGCGCACAAAAATAGTGCGTTTTGCCGGGTATCCCAATAGGCGTTTTTCTTCATATAAACGGCATGGACTTTACTATATACTGCGCGCCACTTCATTTTCGTCCCGCTGAACACCTCTCAGGTCATTTCAGTGCATGCTGCAGGAATTTAGTTGTGATTGATAAACTCCGTAATATCGCCATTATCGCCCACGTCGATCATGGCAAAACCACACTGGTGGACCAGTTGTTGCGCCAATCCGGTACGCTGGACCGCAAAGAGCTCGAAAGTGAGCGCGTGATGGATTCCAACGACCAGGAAAAGGAACGCGGCATTACCATCCTGGCCAAGAACACCGCGCTTAAATGGCACGACTACGACATCAATATCGTCGACACACCGGGCCACGCCGACTTCGGTGGTGAAGTAGAGCGTGTAATGAGCATGGTGGATTGCGTGCTGCTGGTGGTTGATTCCATTGACGGACCGATGCCACAGACCCGTTTTGTCACCCAGAAAGCCTTTGATGCCGGCCTGCATCCAATTGTGGTCGTGAACAAGATTGACCGTCCGGGTGCCCGCCCGGACTGGGTGGTGGACCAGGTGTTTGACCTGTTCGACAATCTGGGTGCCAGTGACGAGCAACTGGATTTTCCGATTGTCTTTGCCAGTGCCCTGAACGGCATCGCCGGGATGGATCACGAGAAGCTGGACGACAACATGGATGCGGTTTTCCAGGCCATTGTCGACCATGTACCCGCGCCACAAGTCGATCGCGATGGTCCATTCCAGATGCAGATTTCCCAGCTCGACTACAACAGCTTCCTGGGTGTTATCGGGATTGGCCGCATCAGGCGTGGCAAGGTCAAAACCAACTCTCCGGTGACGGCTATCGGTGCCGATGGCAAGAAGCGTCAGGGCCGAATCCTCAAGATCATGGGCCACTCCGGTCTGCAGCGTGTCGAAGTCGACGAGGCGCAGGCAGGAGATATTATCTGCGTCAGCGGCATGGATGAGCTGTACATCTCCGACACGCTGTGCGACCAGGCTGCCGTCGAAGCCCTGCCACCGCTGACGGTGGACGAGCCAACGGTTTCCATGACCTTCCAGGTCAACGATTCGCCGTTCTGTGGCAGGGAAGGCAAGTTCGTCACCAGCCGCAACATCAAGGAGCGCCTGGAGAAGGAGCTGCTTCACAACGTCGCCTTGCGCGTTGAAGAGGGCGAGTCCGCAGACAAGTTCAAGGTGTCCGGTCGTGGTGAGCTGCACCTGTCGGTGTTGATCGAGAACATGCGACGGGAAAACTTCGAGCTCGCCGTGGGTCGTCCGGAAGTGGTTATCCGTGAGATTGACGGGGTAAAGCAGGAGCCCTATGAGAACGTGATCATCGACATTGAAGAGCAACACCAGGGTGCTCTCATGGACCAGATGGGTTTCCGCAAGGGTGACCTGACCAATATGGTTCCGGACGGCAAGGGACGTATGCGCCTTGAATATACGATTCCGGCGCGTGGCCTTATCGGCTTCCGAAACTCCTTCCTGACCATGACATCCGGCTCGGGTATTCTGACGTCGACCTTCAGCCATTATGGCCCGATCAAGAGCGGTGATATGACCAGCCGCCAGAACGGTGTGCTCGTCTCGATGGCAACCGGTGCGGCGCTGACCTATTCGCTGGAAACCCTGCAAAGCCGTGGCAAGCTGTTCCTGGACCCGGGGCAGGAAATTTATGAAGGCCAGTTATGCGGCATTCACAGCCGTGATAATGACCTGGTGGTCAACCCCACCAAGGGCAAGAAGCTGGACAACATGCGTGCTTCCGGCAAGGACGAAGTTATCGCCCTGGTACCGCCCATCAAGTTTACCCTTGAGCAGGCGCTGGAGTTCATTGATGAAGACGAATTGGTGGAGGTAACTCCCAAATCAATTCGTCTGCGCAAGAAGCTGCTTACTGAAAACGAGCGCAAGCGCGCCCACAAGAAGTAATTTCAGTGCGGTAACAAGAGAAGGGGCAGATCACATCTGCCCCTTTTTCGTTCACTTCAGCTAAACTCCGGTTACATCCTTTTCCCGGAGCGTTTTATGCTCACCCTGTTTCCCGACATCAAGCCCAATGCCCGGCATCGTCTTGCGGTGGACCCTCCCCACGAACTATATGTGGAAGAAAGTGGTAACCCGGATGGCATTCCGGTGCTCGTTGTTCACGGCGGCCCGGGAGGCGGTTGCGAGGATTATTACCGTCGGTTTTTTGATGCTGAACGGTATCGGATCATCCTGATGGACCAGCGTGGCGCAGGGCGCTCCAGTCCGCTGGCGGAATTCGACGGCAACACCACGCAAAAGCTGGTGGAGGACATGGAAACGGTTCGTTCATTTCTCGGTATTACCCAGTGGATTCTGTTCGGAGGCAGTTGGGGTTCCACGCTGAGCCTGGTTTACGCCCAGTCCCACCCGGACAGGGTGCTTGGCCTGGTGCTGAGGGGCATCTTTCTGTGCCGCCCCAGGGATATTTACTGGTTTTACCAGGAGGGTGCCAGCCGTGTATTCCCCGACTACTGGCAGGATTTCCTTGCGCCCATTCCTGAGAATGAGCGGGATGATCTGGTATCCGCCTATTATCGACGCCTCACCAGCACCAACGAGCTTGAGCAGATTCAGGCTGCAAAGGCCTGGTCCATCTGGGAGGGGCGGTGCGCCACTCTGCATCCGAATCCCAGGGTGGTGGAGCATTTTGGCCACCCCCATGTGGCGATCGCCCTGGCCCGGATTGAATGCCACTATTTTATGAATAACGCCTTTCTGGAGGACAATCAGATCGTCCGTGATGCCGGCGCCCTGAAAGACATCCCCGGCATCATCATCCACGGCCGTTACGATATGGTTTGCCCCCTGGATAATGCTCTTGCCTTGAGCGAGGCGTGGCCCGAGGCGGACCTGAGAATCATTCGGGATGCCGGCCATTCCGCCTCTGAGCCGGCGATTGTCGATGCGTTGATGAGAGGCGTCGATGAGGTGGCTGCAAGGCTTGATGGCAACGCCGAATAGGCACCGCTTCGCACAACCAACAAATACCCCTTAAGAGGGGTTGCGGCGAGCCAGTGGCGTGGATAAACTCCCGCAGAACTTTTAAGTCCTTCCGCAGGGAGTTCAATGAAAGGACTGATACAGCGAGTTACTCACGCCAGCGTTACCGTTGATAAGCAGACTGTCTCCGCCATAAAAGCAGGCCTTTTGCTGTTGCTCGGGGTTGAGAGGTCGGATAGTCCGGAAACCGCAGAAAAACTCTGTCGCAAAGTGGTCAATTACCGGGTATTTCCCGATGACCAGGGACGGATGAATCGCAGCCTGCTTGATACAGGTGGCTCCCTCCTCGTTGTACCCCAGTTTACCCTTGCCGCTGATACCCGATCGGGCACTCGCCCTGGGTTTTCTGTTGCTGCCTCTCCGGATCACGCGGAAGCTATGTTTCAGGCGTTCCTGGCGGTGTCAGAGCAGCATCTGGGAAATTCGGCTGTTGGCCGTGGGCAGTTTGGCGCCGATATGAAAGTGGCTCTGGAGAATGACGGACCTGTCACTTTTCTGCTTGAGGTAGGAGGTGAGTCTGGGTGAGGGTAGGTACATGCACTGAGTTGGCGCAAGTGGCTGGTTGCTGTCCTTCTCTGGTGCGGCGTGATTCCGATGTAACTACGCTGTTTGTTGCTCCGGTCCACCTTTGCAGGTCTAACCTGTTGAAAATAAAGGGGTGGGTTCATAGTGGCACCGGATTTGAACAGTAGCTGGCCAGGGGGCAGACCGTGTTTGTGAGCATACATATGTTCCCTGCTAAACCCGGTAGAGCTAAAAGGCGCCAATGAAAAAGATTTGCAAAAAAGAGTTGGTTGTATTAAAACAGCTTCATCACTCTGAGCTTTAAGAAAAAGCTGTAAGTGATTGACGTGAAAAGGCCCCGCCTGGTCTTTACAAAAAAACAAAGAAAAAAGAATTATTATTGCTTTGTCATAAAAATGACATGGTAAATACACAGAATAGGGCCAAACCAGCCCGACTGGTGAAGTCTGAAGAGCGGGAATTGAACCCGACGCTAAAACCTGAGTTAACTCAATAAAGGAAGACGCAACATGAAAAAAACGCTCATCGCATCTGCTATTGCAGCCGCAACTTTCTCCGGCAGCGCGCTGGCACAGACTACTGCTTCAGCTTCCGAGCTGGCAGCACGCATGGATTCCATGCCGACTGTTTACGGTAACATTCAGTATGCTATTGCCCATGACAACTTCGACGGTGGTCCTTCTTCACTCGAGCATTTCGACAATGGTTCTACTCTGGGCGTAAAGCACGACCACGAGATTGCTCCTGGCATCACTGGTTTCTTCAAGCTTGAGCTGGAAGGCCTGGCAGCTGACGACAAAGATCGGGAATCCGGTCTTGAAGATCTCGACGAAGCTTACATCGGTGTGAAAGGCGATAGCTTTGGCCAGGTTTGGGTTGGTTCTGACGACTCCACTTATGAGCGTGCGGTTGACGAGATTTCCCAGTACTACGAAGTCGCCACTCTGAACATCGGTGCTGACTACACTACTGGCGAAGGTGACCTGATCCAGTACATGTCTCCGTCTTTTGGGGGCCTGAGCCTGTGGGGTGCCGTCCAGATCAATGGCGACGGTGACGATGCGTCACTGAGCGATAAGGGGGGCGACAAGTCTTACCCTTACCAGCTGGCCGCTCTTTATGAAATGGACGCATTGGAACTGGCTGTTGCCATGGACTCCAACGACGGTGGTTCTCCCAGCAATGAGAACACCTACGGTTTGCGTGCAAGCTACGATGCTGGTGCTCTGCGTGTAACCGGTGAGTACCACACCACCAAGGATGCGTCTGACACCTACGGTGTCATTGGTTACTACACCATTGGTGCGAATCAGTTTGCCCTGTCCTACGAAATGAACGTAGCTGACGACCCAGCCGACACTGAAACCTCTACTGTGACCCTGCAGGCTCTGCACAACCTGTCTGATCACATGTATGTTTACTTCGAAGGCTACCTGGGTGGCGGTGATGAAGTGTATGAGTACGAAGATTCGCTGGGTAATGCTGCTTTTACCGACGAGCGCTCCATCGCCTCTGTTGGTGCAGTTTACTACTTCTGATCAGCTAACCAGCTAGTCACCAAGTAGTCGAAAAACCGGCAGCCTTCGGGCTGCCGGTTTTTTTATGTATGCTGATATCACATTCCTCATGTCAGGAGGGGCGATGGCCCAGGAACTGGAAATCAAACTCAGCGTAGCGAAGTCGGATCTCGACCGGGCGGTGGCCTGGTTATTGAGCCAGCCCAATACCTGTCAGTCAGACACCTTGCAATTGGGTAACACCTATTACGACACGCCCAACGGTGATCTCAACCGGCAGAAAATCGCCCTGAGAATCCGCAAAATGGGCGACAAATACATCCAGACCCTGAAAACCCGTGGCGATTTCGTGGATGGTGCCCACCGTCGGCAGGAGTGGGAGTGGCCTTTGATAGGTACCAGGCTAAAAATGGGACTGATTGCCGATACACCCGTGGGGCAAAGCGTGAACCTTGCTGAGTTGCAGCCCGTGTTTGAAACCAACTTCGAGCGCCGGGTGGTCATGATTGAGCAGGGGGAAAGCCTGATTGAAGTAGCCATTGATTCCGGGGAAATTGTGGCCGGTGGCCAGTCACGCCCGCTGAACGAAATTGAATTCGAACTCAAGGCAGGGGATGCATCTGCCTTGCTTGCCTGGGCACGCAGGCTGGCAGATGAGGTGCCGGTCTTCCTGAATCTCGTTAGCAAAGCAGAGCAGGGATATTACCTGGCGGGGCTTTATCAACCAACTCCAGACGCGGGGACAGGTTCAGAACTGGCAGTGAACGATTTTCTGTTCCGTCTAAGTGTTTCATGGCTGACCGGCCAGCCGTTTCCTGTCGAAGAAGATGAACTTGGCGCGATAAGCGGCCTGGCGAGAGAGCGCGGCGTAGAAAGGCTGTATCAGCAAGTAGTGCGCGCCCTGGCCGATGGTGTACCTGTCAGCGATCTGGTTTCTGGCAAGGAACTCGGGCAGCTGCAACTGGCCATTGCCGCAGGCTAGCAACCTTGCGGGCTGGTTATTGGTCGGTTGCCTTTGCTGCAATGGCTTCCTCTTCTGCCGCCTGATCCTGCAGATCGTGCCATTTCTTGATAAATTCACGATAGCGGTCCAGGGCTTCCTCCACCACGCTTACGTCAGGTGTTTCACTGGATTTTACGAGCACGATCAGCCCCTTGCCTTCGACTTCCTGGTCCGTCGGCGGGTGACAGACCACATCGTTATTTTCATCAATGAACGCCAGTGCCGTGCCAATGCCGTGGCGGATAAGCGCGCTGACGATGTCTGCCCAGGTCAGGTCGTCCAGGTCGATCTCGTAACGGTGGGGATGGTCGTTCTGATAATTAAACAGATCCTCCAGGACTTTTTCCGATCCCGGCGCCACTACGGAACGCACCATGATTTCCGGATAGGTCCGGACCGGTCTGATGACGGTGCGTACGCCCATCGCCGTAAAGCGGTCACGGTTTTCATCACGTACGCATTCTGCCGTGATCTTCTGCCCCAGGTTGGACTCACTCAATCGGTGGGCAATATCAAAGGTCAGGCTGTCTGAAGAAGGGTCGGCCTCGTCCGCCGCCAGTATGATGATGTGCCGGGCACTGCCGGCATGGACCGCCTTGAGTGCGACCGGGTCACTGCCGGTGCCGTGGAAGTGAACCAGGCCGCTGTCTGCCAGTTCGGGGGGGAGCCCTCCGGGAAAGTGGCGGGTCAGTATCATGATGGGTACAGTCTCATAGCCCGGTACAGCACGCATCTGGGAGGCAAAGCGTGAGAAGTACTGCTCGCCGCCGGTCTGTGGTGTGTTGATGATAACGATGTGATCTTTCATGGCGTATACCCAGCGTCCGGTTAAGATGCGTTCCCGGCGGTAGAACCGGTATTCAATATAGTCACTGACAATCAGTGTTAACAGGGTGATTGCCCCCACGAACATCATGAGGATAGTGCTGATTCTGCCTACGTAGGTTGCCGGGGCATAGTCGCCATACCCGACAGTCACCAGCGTGGTCATGGTCATCCACACGGATTCAAACAACGTGAGATCTTCTGCTGCCCAGATAATAAGTACCTGGGCACTCAGCAGTCCTGCAAGAATAATGAAAAGCCGCTGGATGCGTGACTGGATAAGCCCGGACATGGGCAGGTGGGACAACTGGTGTTCCGGGTTCAGCGGCCGGCGGTTCCTCTGCATCGGTGTCCTTACAACGGTTCAGTCGGGGGAGAGTTCGTTATACAGTACGGGAAATATAACAGACACACAGGGGTTTGCATTATGTCCGAGCCTTGGCGCTCACTACCGAAGGTGTTGGCGGATGATGTGGCTGCCACCTGGCACTCGGTGTTCCCGGAAGGCGTGCCGGAGTTCCTGCGTACCTCTGGTGGCGCTTCCGATGAAGATGTGGCCCAGGCTATGGCCCGCAGCCCGTTCTTGAAGCAAACCCTGGAACGTCATTCGGAACAGGTGGAATTGCTGTGCCTCTCACGGCCGCTGACAGAACCCACCACTAACGATTATTTGTGCCAGCGCTGGCGGGAGTTCCTGGCTGAAGTAACGGATGAGACCAGCCTCCACGTTGCACTGAGACGTTTCAGGATGGAAGTCCAGTTCCGCATAATCTGGCGGGACCTGATGCGCTGGGCAGACATGGCCGAAACCATCGCCGCTACCAGCGACTTTGCCGACATCAGCATCCAGGCTGCCCTGGACTGGTTGTATGACAACACCTGCGAGCAGTCAGGAACCCCCTGGGGAATGAACCCTGCCACTGGCAAGGAGGGCCCGCAGCCCTTGATCGTCCTGGGGATGGGCAAGCTGGGCGGGCATGAGCTCAATGTGTCCTCTGATATTGATCTTATCTTCGCGTTCCCGGGCAAAGGCGAGACCCGCGGCGGGCGACGCTCTATCGATAATCAGCAGTTTTTTATCCGGCTGGGGCAGCGGCTGATCCAGGCGCTGGATCAGATTACCGCTGACGGTTTTGTGTTTCGCGTGGACATGCGCCTGCGGCCCTATGGGCAGAGCGGAGCGCTGGCCCTTAGCTTTGCCGCCCTGGAAACCTATTACCAGGATCAGGGTCGGGACTGGGAGCGCTATGCCATGGTCAAGGCCCGGGTAGTGGCCGGTGATCAGGAAGCCGGCCAGGTGTTGATGGACAGCCTGAAGCCCTTTGTTTACCGCAAGTATATTGATTTCAGCGCGTTTGAGTCCCTGCGCAGCATGAAGTCCATGATCAGCCGGGAAGTGCGCCGCAAAGGCCTGGAAAACAATATCAAACTCGGCAATGGCGGGATCCGCGAGATTGAGTTCGTGGTTCAGGCCTTCCAGCTTATCAGGGGCGGCCGCGACCGGGAACTGCAGCAGCGTGAACTGCTGGTGATCCTCAAAGAGCTGGAAGAGCTGGAACTGTTGCCGTCACAGGTGGTGAAAGAGCTCAGGGCTGCCTACATCTTCCTTCGCAATCTGGAACACGCCCTCCAGGGAATGGAAGACAAGCAGACCCAGTTGCTGCCGGATAATGATCTGGCCCGAGCTCGTGTTGCTCTGATCATGGGATTTGACGATTGGGCATCCTGCACTGAGGCGTTGGAAAAACATCGCGAAAGGGTGGCGACGCACTTCGCGGACATCATTGCCATTGAAGACGAGGAACACGAAACCGCTGCCCTTGATGAAGGCTGGCAGGAGCTTTGGCTGGGCGAAATGGATGAAGAAGCCGCGACTGCCTGGCTCCGCGAGCACGATTTCGAGGACCCGGAAGGCAGCTATTCCGCCCTGAGTGAGCTGCGTGGAACCCGCACCCTGCAAACGTTACAGACCCAGGGGCGGCACAGGCTCAACAAGTTCATGCCGGTGTTGCTGGAAGCGCTCACTCACGTAGACTGCCCGTCCCAGACCCTGTCCCGGGTTCTGCAACTGGTGGAAGCCATCCTGCGCAGGACCGCCTACATGGTGCTGTTGATAGAGAACCCGGGTGCGAGAACACAGCTGGTGCGCTTGTGCAGTGAGAGTCCCTGGATTGCCAGCCAGCTGGCGGAAACGCCCCTGCTGCTGGATGAACTGTTGAATGCGGAGAGCCTGTACAGTCCGCCCGCGAAAACCGAACTCCAGGACGACCTGCGCCAGCAAATGCTACGGATTCCCTTCGAGGATCTCGAGGAGCAGATGGAAACCCTGCGGCATTTCAAGAAGGCTCACATCCTGCGAGTGGCCGCCTCAGAGATCCGGGAAACCCTGCCGCTGATGAAAGTCAGCGATTATCTGACCTGGATTGCCGAAGTGGTGCTGGACCATGTGGTGGACGTTGCCTTTGCCAACCTGGTCAGCCGCCATGGTTATCCGCGGCGCAAGGATGGCTCTGCCTGTGATACCGATTTCGCCATCATTGGTTATGGCAAGCTGGGCGGTATCGAGCTGGGTTACACCTCGGACCTGGACCTGGTATTTATTCATGACGCTGATCCCGAGCAATCGACGAACGGCGACAAGCCCATCGACAACGCGGTGTTCTACACCCGGCTGGGGCAACGTATTGTGCACATTCTTAATACCCAGACGCCGTCGGGGCAGCTCTACGAAGTGGACATGCGCCTGCGTCCCTCTGGCAATTCCGGGCTGCTGGTCAGCACTTTGACGGCTTTCGAGAAATACCAGCGCAACGATGCCTGGACCTGGGAGCACCAGGCCCTGGCCCGTGCTCGCGGGGTGGCCGGCTGCAAGGAGACTCTGGACGCTTTTGAAAAGCTGCGCAGCGACATACTGTGCCAGCAACGAGACCGGGACAAGCTGCGGGAAGAGGTGGTCAATATGCGCGAAAAGATGCGCACAACGCTTGGCACACCACAGGTCGAGGGCAAGAAGCCGGAGGTTTTTCACACCAAGCACGATTTCGGCGGCATTATCGATATCGAGTTCATGGTGCAGTATCTGATGCTGGCCTGGTGTTCCGAGCATCCGGAGCTGACCCAGTGGTCCGATAATATTCGCCAGATGGAGGAGTTGGGCCGGGCAGGGGTATTACCGGTTGAGGACACGGAAAAGCTGCGAGAGGCCTATATTACCCTGCGCTCCACCATTCACCGCCGGGCGCTGCAGAACCTGAACAGCCAGGTGTCGGGGGATGCGTTTTCCCAGGAACGTGCCTACATCCAGAGTATGTGGAATCGGGTGATGTTGGGGTGATATTAGAGTGATTACGCCTCTTCGTAAGCCCGGGATTTCCTGCTAGAATGCCGGCATCCCGAAAAAGAGCGCTTTAGGAGCAGAAACAATGTCGATGGCTGATCGTGATGGCTTCATCTGGATGGATGGTGAAATGGTTCCCTGGCGGGAAGCCAAATCGCACGTGCTGACTCATACTCTGCACTACGGCCTGGGCTGTTTCGAGGGTGTGCGCGCCTACAGCACCGACAAAGGCGCCGCGATTTTCCGCCTGAAAGAACACACCGACCGCCTGTTCCGCTCCGCCCACATCCTGAACATGAAAATGCCGTTCAGCAAGGACGAGCTGAATGCCGCCCAGTGCGCAGCGGTAAGGGACAATAATCTGGATGAAGCCTATCTGCGCCCAATGGCGTTCCTGGGCTCCGAAGGCATGGGCCTGCGTGCAGACAATCTGAAGGTGCACGTAATGGTAGCCGCCTGGAGCTGGCCGTCCTACATGTCACCGGAGGCGAAGGAACTGGGCATCAAGGTTCGCACCTCGTCCTACACCCGTCATCATGTCAACATCACCATGTGTAAGGCGAAGGCCAACGGCAACTACATCAACTCCATGCTGGCCCTGAACGAGGCTATTTCCGGTGGCGCAGAAGAAGCCCTGTTGCTGGATAACGAAGGCTATGTTGCCGAGGGTTCCGGTGAGAACATCTTCATCCTGCGCGATGGCGTTCTCCACACTCCCGAGCTGACCTCCTGTCTGGAAGGCATCACCCGGGCCACTATCCTTGAATTCGCCAAGGAACTGAACATTCCGGTGAAAGAACGCCGTATCACCCGGGATGAAGTCTACATCGCGGACGAAGCCTTCTTTACCGGTACCGCCGCCGAAGTATTGCCCATCCGTGAACTGGACGGCCGCATCATCGGCGCTGGCAAACGTGGCCCGCTGACAGAGAAGCTGCAGGGTATGTATTTCGATGCCGTGAAGGGCAAGAGTGAAGCGCATTCACACTGGCTGACACCGGTTAACGGTTAACCCGTTCTCCATTAACAACACCTGCAGGAAGAGCAAATGGCAGACGTTATCAAAGTGCCGGTCTCCTTCGGCGAAGTGCTGGACAAGATCACCATCCTGGAAATCAAATCCGAACGGATTGCTGACCCGGAAAAAGTCAAAAACGTTCGTCTGGAACTTGATGAACTAAGTGGTACCTGGAACGAGGCCGTGCAGGATCAGGCGGCCATCGCCGACCTGCGCAAGCAATTGAAGGCCGTCAACGAGGAGCTCTGGGAGATCGAAGACGACATTCGTGACCAGGAAGCCGCCCAGGACTTCGGGCCCAAGTTCATCGAACTGGCCCGCGCCGTTTACGTCACCAATGACAAACGCGCCGCCATCAAGAAAGAAGTCAACCTGGCCCTGGGCTCGCGCTTCGTAGAAGAAAAGTCCTACCAGGACTACACCGCCCGCAAATAACGGTCTCTCTACCGTAGGTTGGATTACTGTAGGTCGGATTTACCCGTGAAGGGCACAATGAGCGCAGCGTAATCCGACAAATCAGAAGCGGCGCCAAGTTACCCCGAATCCGGCGCCGCTTTAATTTCCGCTCCCTGTTTTTCTTCAATCCACCGGTCCAACATCCCGGTAACGTCCTCCACAGTCACCATCTCCATCGCCCCCTCAAACTCCGCCTTGGTCCCCCAGCGAGCCTCATTAACCGTTTTCCCCGTAAACCGCTCCAACGCCTCCGGATAACGATTCACACACCAATCAAGCGAATTGTAGGGCCCGGAACGATAAGGGTTACTGGCCGCATAAATACCAAGCACATCAGTACCCATCGCACTGGCGATATGCGCCGGTCCGGTATCCGGCGCCACGGCAAGATCAGCATGGCTCAGCAGGGCCGCCAGTTGCTTCAGCGTATCCTTGCCACAGATGTTGTGCGCCTGTTCTTCCATGGCATTTTCAATGGAAGCGCAAAATTCGGCCTCAAAAGGCGCCGGGCTCCCCACCAGAATGACCTTCATGCCATGAACACGAACGGCGTGATCCCCCAGCCGGGCATACCGCTCCGCCGGCCAATTGCGAAGGGTGTGGCTGGCGCAGGGGCTGATCACCAGGTTTTTTCGGTCTGTGGCCAGTTGATTACGGGCAAACTCGTGATCTTCCGGGGTCAGGGGGATGATCCATTTTGGTGCAGCCGGTTTCAGCCCCAGCGGCTCCAGAAAACTTGCCAGGCAATCCCTGACATGTTGTTGCGGTGCAGGTGCAATTCGCCGGTTGATGAACAGACTGTGCAGGTCCTTGCTGCGGGCCTTGTCATAGCCAACCTTGACCTTGGCCGGAATCATCGCTGCCGCCAGGTTGGCGCGGAATGCCACCTGCATATGCAGGAGCGCGTCAAACTTTCGGTTTTTCAGGGTGTTGCGAAGGTCAGAATAGCCCTTGCGGCCGGCCTTCTTGTCGAAAATGACAAATTCGACGCCGGGTAAATCGCCAATCAATTTGGCTTCGATCTTGCCAATCACCCAGGTGATCTTCACGCCGGGTAATTGTTCCTGAAGGCTTAAAACCACCGGGATGACATGGGTAACGTCGCCAATGGCGGACAGGCGCAATATGCAGATGGAGTTGATCAATTTACGGTCCGTTTCCAATCTTTAACTGCTGGATGTGGAGCCGGGCAGGGCTCGTTGGTAAACTGTGCGCCATTCTATCGTACTTGCGCTTAGCCGTCCCGGCAGGTTCGGGTGCAACTCTTTCTCTTTTTTTCGGTGACCGGGTGTCCAGCATGGTGGAGTCTGAAATTTGTATCCGGGAGGAGGGAGGGGCAATGCTTGTCCATACGGATTACCAGGGCAGGGTTTCACCCCATTGGTTTGAACCAGCCTATTGGGGGCAGAATGCCCGCCCGGTTAGCAGTGGTGGTCGAGGTGGCGCCTGGTTTTTGCAGGCTGGAGAGGACAAGCTGGTGCTCAGGGAATATCGCCGAGGGGGGCTGATGGCTAAAGTGTCTCGTAGTTCCTACGGGTATACCTGTGAATCGGAAGTGCGTTCCTTCGCCGAATTCCGGCTACTGAACCAGTTGGTATCCCTGGGGCTTCCGGTGCCTCGTCCTGTTGCAGCCTGGTACCGAAAACTCTCACCAATACGATATAAGGCTGCCATTATAATTGAGCAGCTCGTGGGCACGACGCCCTTGGCCGAGTTGCTTCAGACGATGGACCGCCAGGCATGGGCATCTCTTGGCAGAACAGTCCGAAAATTCCACGATGCCGGCGTTTTGCACGCGGACCTGAACTGCTTCAATATCCTGGTTCGCGGCGTTGAATTTTTCCTGATAGATTTCGACAAGGGTGCGATCAAGCCAGCGAGTTCGACCTCAGGCTGGAAAGACCAGAACCTTTCGAGACTGCATCGCTCTCTGGTGAAAGTCAGCGGTGGGGAGTCATTACTCCTGCGACAGGGCTGGCAGTCGTTCCTCGCCGGTTACGGCCAGTCTTCTTGAATCTATCGTCATCTTTCCAGCAGGCTGTTATGAACTCGAAGAGTAGCTCGCCGGTTGTCCTTTGCATCACAGATTCATGCGATTTGCCCGAATCTGAGCTGTTTATCGGCCTTCATCGAGCCGGGCTCCAGATAGAGGTAATGGCAAACCCCAAGGGCCGAAATTACCAGCGAATTGAGCAGGCGGGTGTACTGATATCCCCGATTACGCTGACCGGCAGGTTTGACGGGGTGGGCGCCCGAAAGATCCGCGAAAAGTTGAAGTCCCGGCAGTTTACCGTGGTGCAGTCCTTTAACCCGAGGGCTCTGGCCTGTTCTCTGAGGGCGTCACGGGGTATGGACGTAAAAATTGTTGTGTATCGTGGGGTGATTGGAAATGTCGGCGTCTGGAGTCCGGAATCCTGGATTACCTTTCTCCACCCCAGGGTGGACCGGATTATGTGTGTATCAGATGCCGTAAAACGGTATTTTTTGAACATCCGCTTTCTGGGCAGACGAATTTCTCCTCACAAGATTATCCGCATATACAAGGGACACAATCTTGAGTGGTATACCAGGGCACCGGCTGACATTTCAGAGTTCGGGTTTCCAGCGACCGCCTTTGTATTCTGTTGTACGGGGCGCGATCGTCCCGGCAAGGGCTTTGGAACCCTGGTTGATGCCATGGAGTATCTGGAAGACGACTCTCCTGTTTATCTCCTGCTCGTTGGTGATCTACTGGAAAATCAGGAACTGGCCGCAAGAATCCGAAGCTCCCGGCATGCAGATCGTATTCAGCTGGCAGGTTTCCGGACGGATGCACCCCAGGTTGCTGCCGCATGTGATGGCCTGGTTCTGCCCTCAGAGAGCGAGGGCCTGCCGCGGGTGGTTATAGAAGCCATGGCCTACCGGCGCCCGGTGGTGGTGACCGACGCCGGTGGAATGCCAGAACTTGTCAGGGACGGACTGGATGGGCTGGTTGTCCCGGTCCGGAACTCAGCTGCTCTGGCTGGTGCAATGGACAGCATTGCCCGAAATCCCGAACTGGCAAAAACATTCGGCGATAACGGCTACCAGCGAATCAGTACCGATTTCAATACCAATACCACCGTACAGCAGACACTTGAGCTCTATCAGGAGCTTACTGACGAGCTTCGCGCATGAAAAGATACCTGTTTTTTGTTAATCAGCCTTATTCCTATTCCATACTCCGCCCGCTACAGGAGGAGATCTGGAAGCGCGGAGGTGAGGTTGCATGGTTTGTCGCAGGATGTACCGCCGCCCCACTCCGGCCGGATGAAAAACACCTGAAAACGGTGGCAGAGGTGATGGAATACAATGCCATCGCCACGTTTGTTCCCGGAGATTGGGTGCCCTATTTTTTCCCCGGAATCAAAGTTGAGGTGTTTCACGGCATGGCCCGTAACAAGCGCGGCCACAGCAGTGAAGATGAAAGTGACCATTATCGGATACGGGGCTGGTTCGATCTTTACTGTACTCATGCGGAACGGGATACCGCTAAGTTTCAGGAGCTTGCAGAGAAGCATCGCCACTTTTGGGTGGCTCATACCGGCTGGCCAAAACTGGATCCATTATTGTCCCAGCCAGCGCGTGGTAAAAGGAAACTCAAAGAAGGTGAACTTCCGGTGGTGTTCTATGCTTCAACGTTCAGCCGATCAGTCACGTCGGCGCCGGATCTGGTAGAAAAAATCGGTGAACTATCCAGAAGTGGTCGCTGGAAGTTCATCGTAACCCTTCATCCCAAGATGGATCCAGCGGTGGTCGATCAGTACCGAAGCCTGGCGGGTGAGAATCTGCGCTTTGTGGAGAGTGATGAAGACCTGCTCCCGATTTTTCCGGAAGCGGATGTCATGCTGTGTGATACCTCCTCCATTATGTTCGAGTTCATGTTTCTGGACCGGCCGGTGGTCACCTACAGAACGAAGATGCCGGGGCCGTATCTGATTGATGTCGATGACGTTGGAGACGTTGAGGCGGCTCTCCAGGAAGCCCTTGAGTACCCAGAAAAGCTTATGCAAGCGACAAGGTCCATTTGTGACGATCTTCACAGTTTCCGTGATGGCAACTCCAGCGCTAGGGTGATCGATGCTGTGGGCGAGTTTATTACCAGCAAGCAGAGTAAATTGTGTAGGAAACCGCTAAATGTTATTAGAAAAATAAAGATTCGAAGTCGGCTGCACAGGGAGATAAAAGGGGCAAAAAGATCCGGTAAGTAGCTCTTTGCTTAAAATTTATCTAGAAGTGATCTTTATCTAGCCCAGCAAGGTAACTGGTGCGTATTTCAAAACCTTTTATACAGATGAGTTATCAATGACTAACTTTCAGGTCCCTTCTGACGTAAAGGTAATTGTATTAACTCTGCGTCAATCAACAGATAGGCAGACGAGAATAAAAAGTTTGCTCGATGAGGCGAAAATTCCATTTGAGTTTTTTTGGGGAGTGGATGGGCGAAAAGATGCTGATCCATTATTTAGCCTTTACGATGAGTCGATACGGCTAAGAACCAAAGGGCAGCCCATGAGCCCAGGGCAACTCGGTTGTTTTGCGAGTCATTACAAATTATGGGCGAACTGTGTCGCTGAGAACAAGAATTACATAGTGCTTGAGGATGATGCGCTGTTTGATAAAGAAAATTTTCTTGCATTTATTAGGGACCTTCCGTTATTGCCTTTACATTTTGAGTGCCTGAGGCTTTTTGAAAATAAAACTCGAAATCATCAAGAGTATGTAATCGCCAAGGTAGGAGCATTCGAGGTTATTAGATACACCAAGGGCCCAATGAGTACTATGGGGTATTATTTAACGCCTAGTGCAGCGAAAAAATTTCTTATGTCCACGGATCCAATATTTCTTCCTGTGGATATATTTATGGACCGGTATTGGGTCAATGATGTCGTTTGCTTAGGGATCAATCCTGCTTTTGTATTCATTGATTCCGAATTCGAGTCCACTATTGGTTATGGGAAAAAATCCGGACGTCGCCCCTTGTTTGTACGTTTTAATAGAGAGTTATTTACATTGACTGAAAGGGTGCGCCGCTTTTTTTACAACCTTTGTTTGAAGAGGAAGTACAAAACAGAAGGATTTTCGAATGATGGTTGATTTGATCCATGCTATTTGGCTCGGTGACAGGATGCCGCCGCTGTCGCATGCGTGCTTGGATGACTGGAGTAAAATGGGATTTGAGTTTCAACTCTGGACGGACTCCGATGATCAGATTCAAGGTTGGATCAATTCTTGTGAGTTTGCCAAAAAGTGCTATAAACGAGGCCTTTACGCGTTCGTTTCCGACTATTTGAGGTTAAAAATTCTGCAGGAAGTGGGTGGGCTTTACCTGGATACTGACGTCACTATTCGTCGGAACCCATTCCCCCTCTTTACGAATTCGAAGTTCGTTATCGGCCATGAGACAGACGAGTACTTAGGTACGGCAGCTATATACGCAGAATCCGACTCGAAAATCTTGTCCGAATTGATCAATTTTTACGAGAATGACATATGGGGCTCCCCTCTTTATATCGGACCTCAGATTGCAACGCATGTGATAAAAGCGCGAGGGCTTTATGAATCTGAACCCTGCAAGATTTTGCCTGCTGTATATTTTTATCCGTATCAACAGGAGCCATTAAGGTTTGAATGTCCAAAAGATAGCTATTTAGTGCATTGGTTCCAGCACAGTTGGAAGCGGTCTCCGGGCATGGCTTTCTTGAAGGCGAAGCATCTTGGTTTGATGGGTAGAATTTACGTTTGGCAAAAGTATTTTTTTCGTGGATACTCCTGAAGTTGAACATTATTCGCAGGTATTGGAGCGAATTTAAAGCTGTATATGATCCCAAAGAAGACTGAAAATATAAATATACCGTCTGCTGAATAGAAGTAGGACTCGAAGAAATTTACTACCAGCCAGAAAACGATGACGATGACCGAGAATGCTGACCAGGTCTTTCCGGCGGGAAATGAGGAAAGCATGGTTGTATATAAAGGGGGCCAGATAATTAAAAAATAGATGAGAAGAGCTCCTAATAAGCCAAAGCTAACGAACGTCTCCAAGTGAGAATTGTGCAAATGAGTAAAGCTTGCCCGTACGTTTGGTGGTAGTGTTTCCGACTCGCTGATAACTAACTCTCTCGCCTCTTCCCCGCTACCAAGTATTGGTCGCTTTTTGATCCACTCCCATGCTTCGGACCAGAGGTGAATTCTCAATCCAATGCTTCCGGATTTGGAAACCGATTCCAGATCCAGGTTCACGATCTGCATTAACGTGGATTCTTCTGCTTTTACCCTTTTTTTAACAATGTCGAGGTTGGCGGCAGCGCCAATAACAAGTGCAAGCACCAAATAGGTAAGAATTATAGCGCGCGCTGGTATGCGTGAGGAAAACATCAGTTTGTGTGCCAGAGGGGCTATCAAGATACACGCAAGCAGTGCGAGCCAAACCTGCCTCGATTGGGTTATTAGAGTAACGAGTATAAAGAATACAAGAAGTGCCAGCGCTCCCAGTTTTTTGGGGACTTCAAATTTAAAAGGTAGATCGAGTTTGGCAATATAAAGAAATGCCGCAGAAATCAGTCCAAATCCTGCAAAAAGCGATGTGTACTGGGCGTTCACAATGTTGAAGTCGACGCGAGAGCCTTGTAGACCACGGGAAAAATCACTGATGAAATCAGTCGAGTGGGTCAAATAAATACCGATAACGCCAAGGCAGTATGCAGCAAGAATTGCCGCGATTCGTTTGGTTTTCCCCTGAGTCCAATATGAAATAAACCAGAAGAAAAAAAAGTCGTAAAATAAAAAAGGGGAGGGTAAGTCTTTTGCGAGCTCGGGGATCTGTATTTTGCTATTGGCCCAGCTTATTACTGGTATAATTATTGATATAAAAAATGCTATAAAGATGGGATCTTTTCGAATCGACCTGAAATTGTAGTAAACAGAAAAAAGGGTCCCGAGAACAACTAAAAAGATAAAAACGTCACCAAGGTCCCGGTAAAAACGTTTAAAAAATACGAACCCCACAACACAGACAATCATTGCTAGCGAGAAGGTTCTTCCATTTATGGTTGCTTCGATTCTGCTTGTCAAGAAAATATCCTAAATGCTGGTTATTAAAATATTATAATCGGACACTGTAATCAGATGGCCGAAAAAATCTTATTCTAGTTGCGGCTATCATCCGCAGTAGTGCGATCAAGCGTCCATAACCCGGCGTATTTGTTAAAAGTTACCTGGGCATAGGTTACTGCTGTTAAATATCCCACAGCACCGTCCAGAAAACCAAACCGGATAAAATAAACCTGCACAAACGTCATCAGCCCACGCAGCGTCGGGTAGATCATTGTTCTGGTTTTTTTACCCTTCCGGTGCTTCTCCATAGCGCCTAGCCATGCGTATTTGGCACTCTTCTCAAGGGAGTGCCCAAAATCCCGGTGGGTATAATGGGTCAGGCGGCCGCGAAGTGTTCTGATTTTGCGGCCTTCTGGAATAATTATTCGTTCGTGCACCAGGGCATCGGAAAATCTGACACCCTCTCTGCGGAACAGCCTGAGTGGCGCCCGCCCGCTACGTCCGAAGTCCAGCCGCTTGCCGTAGATTGTCACTGCCCATGGCAGCTTGTAAGCATCTGCATCCGGAGCTGCAAGATGATGATTGATTTCCCGCGCCAGCTCCGGCGTAATCCGCTCGTCGGCATCCAGGGAAAGCACCCATTCGCCAGTCGCTTTCTCCAGGGCTCTCTGTTTCTGAATCCCGAATCCAGGCCAGTCTGTTACTTCAACCACGTCCGCATACTCTTTGGCGATTTCAGCAGTCCTGTCACTGCTGCCACTATCAAGAACGATGACTTCATCCGCCACGAGTCGGGCAGACTTGAGACAATCCGCAATATGGTGCTCCTCGTTTTTAGCGATAATCGTGGCAGAGACTTTCACCTTGCGCTGCCGAAAATAGGAGGAACTGAGCTCGGCAAATAGCGCTGAAGCCGGGCCTGCAATTGCCAGCAGGTAAAATGTAAGAAAGAGGCTCCGATTAAACGTGGCCTCGGTGAGCCCGAAGACCAGGTAACCGGCGCTTACCATCGTGCCCGCCACGGCAATGTGAGCACTGGGTTGATGACTGTTGAAAATGTTTTTGGCGAATATGACCATGGGTACGAAGATCAGAAATCCCCAGCTTAGAATGCCGGGAATGCCACTGGTTGCTGCATTGTTGAGAAGATCGTTGTGAGCGTGGCCGGTACAGCAATTCCTCAGGTCAGCGTGTTCGGGTTGCGAATCTGCCAAATCTTCAATGGACGAGCTGTAACCGCCAAGGCCGACACCAGTCCATGGGTGCTCCATAAAAATGTTGGCGGTTTCCTGCCAGAGCTCAAGACGTATCTCGATTCCCGGTCCAAGCCCCTTCCCCTCGAGAGCGTCCTCAATGGGCTGGGGCATGCGATCACTGCTGAACAGGAGGGCCAATAAGATAACTGTGACAGCTGCTAGACCTGGTAGGCGCAGTTTTGGGCCGACCAGTGGCAGTAAAAGAATTAGGAGAACAGGAAGAGCAATGAGGTTACTTCTGGTCCCCGAAAGTATGGAAATAACAATCGCTGTCGCTCCGAGACCGAAAACAGCAATCGCTACAGGGGCTTTCCCAGCTCTGGCAAAATAGGAGCCACCAACAAGAGCAAGGACACCGCCGAGCAGGGCAAGATTGCCAAAAATGATCAGGTTTCCAGCACCGAATCGGGTGTTAAGAAGCTGTCCGATGTTTTCATATTCAGCCGCATGTGCAATCAGCAGTGCCGCCAGCGAGGATAGGGCCACGAGTGCCGTGGCCAGGAACAAGTGGCGAGCGCGAAAGCCCGCGACGGTCAGGGCAATCACGAGTGGCCAGAACAGGATAAGCCGAGCGTGCGTGCCGAAGGTCTTTCCACCTTCATAATCAAAGCCTTCCAGGGCCCACGACAAGGCGCTAACGAGCACAAAGAACCAGAACGCAAAATGCAGTAATCGAAGCTCTTTGGGCGTTTCCCAGCCTGTTTTCAGCAAGGTTTTGTTGTAGATGAATGCCAGTCCGGAAATTGCCAAAAACAGGGTGGCAATTGCCAGGACGCTGGAAGACAACAATGCGCCCCCGAGGCCTACCATGATCAGGATAATGGGAAACATGCGAATTGGCTGGTTCATGTTGATTCGGTTCATTTAAACCACACCTGCGAACAAGCTCAAAGTGGTGCAAGTTGTTGGTCGGTCGAGGTTCAACATACCTTTCCTGGCTTGTAGGGGTTGAGTTCGCCGGGAGGCCTGTGGCGCATGCGCTTATACTCCCACTGGTATTGCTCCGGGGCTTCCCTGACACAGTTTTCAACTGACCGGTTCAGAGCGCTCGTTGCGACGACAGGATCATCATCATCTATGCCGGCTTCACATTCACGAATCACCAGCCGGAAGCCTTGGCCGTCTTTCAGTCGCTCGGAATAGGTCATCAGCGGCTTTGCACCGGATTTTTGCAGCAGTTTCGAGACCAGGGTCATGGTGCGCACGTCCATCCCGAAGAATGGCGCGTACGCATTGCCTTTTCCTCGCGGGCTTTGATCCGGCAGGATGCCGGCAACCTCGCCTTCCCGTAGCAGAGAAATCAGTCGGGCCAGCCCACGGCGGTCGCCACGAACCAGCTCCGAGCCCATGCGACCACGGACCTTAACCATGTAGTCTTCAAATTCCTTGATGTGCGGCGGGCTGTACAGGGCGGCCATGCGGTAACGGGAGGAAAAATACAAGCCTGTGAGTTCCCAGTTCCCCAAGTGCGGCGCCAGTAGCAGCAGGCCGCGGCCGTCTTTCTTGGCCTCGGCCAGAAGCTCCTCACCCTCAATTTCCCGGATTAAATCCAGGCAACGCTCTACTGGCCATTCCCATATTAGGGGGATTTCCATCATGGTCTGGCCGGTGTGGCGAAGGCTGGAGCGTGCCATGCGTTCGCGTTGTTCGTCGGCAAGCTCTGGGAAACAGATTTTCAGATTGATTTCAGTGATCTTGCGAAGCTGTGATTTGGACACCCAACTGACCATGCCCAGGAAGCGGCCAAGGAGTTGGGCGCCTCTTAGGGGGAGTTTGCCGGCAAGCCGGAGGGCAGTGATCAGGAACGTTGCTTTGGAAAGGGCCATAATCCGGAGGACAATCAACAGGAAACAGGATGAGCGGAAGCTACCACCATCCGGCTTGTGCGGCAAGGCCGGTGGGTACAATCGGCGTTGGTCACAGCTTCTGCGACACTTCCCAGCTTTGGTTCTTGGCGCCGGATTCCCAATCGATCCGGAGGTAAAACCGCCTTATCCGGCGGGTGATGTAGCGCTTGCGCCAAGCAGGGATAGCAGCCAGCCTGTCAGGTATCGCGGGTGCGCCAAGACCGTCCACCAGGAACAGCTCCGGCTGCCCGTTCCTGATGGCAATCACCAGGTTATGGGGCAACAGGTTGCGGGTCAGGATGCCGGTTTCAATAAGCCATTGGCAGAACCGATCCACGGCACCCTGCATGGGCTGGTCAAATCCCAGGCGCTGCAAATAATGTTCGAGTGTTTCGGCCGGCAAGCCATCGCTTCCGCTAATGAATTCGCTGACGTTCGCGGGGCCCAGGGAGGTGGCAGCGTTGCCGTGGAATCGGGGCAGGTGAGTCCAGACCAACGAGCTTTGATCCTCAGCGAGCAGCTTCCTGATGGCCTGCTGCTGGTGAGCCCTGAGCTCCTGTCGGTTGTCATCGATTCGGGCCTTGCCGAGGACCTTTTTGGGCCAGGCCTGGCGTTGATAACGGGCCTCAATGTTTTCAGGGCGGAGGACTTTGAGACACAATGTGGGGTCATCCGGGTGCTGATAGCAATGCCGGTTGTAGCCAGAGGCGAAGGGTTCGAGGCCTGACAGGTCAATCATTGATGGGGCGCCACAGATTATGAACGGTTGTATTGCCTACGGTGATTGCAATACCGAAGGGGTAAAAGGTTACCACGAACAGGTCTGGCCAGAGATGGTAGCAGAACATCTGGGCCTGGCCCTCACCAACTGTGGCCACACCATGAGCACAACCCGTGAGCTGCTGCACTACGCGGAAGCCTTTCCGCCCCGGGGCTATCAACTGGCCTTCATCCAGTATGGGCTGGTGGACTCCTGGCTCACCTTCCGCGGCGCACCCTATGTTCTGTATTACCCGGACAACCCTCGCAGGAAGCTTGCCAGGAAACTGGTGAAGAAGCTCAAGAAATGGGCCCGCCACTTTCAACTTCAGGAACGCTGGGGGGCGGTGGAGCAGGTGCCGCTGGACGAATACCTGGGCAATATTGAAAAGGTGGTACGTTCTGCGCCTGACACGCTTTTTGTGCTGGTGGCCACGCCGCCCAATCTTGATGAGCCAAGAAACCCGCGTATCGAACGTTACAATCAAGGTTTGCATCAATTGGCCGGGCAAGAGCCCAATGCGTTACTGGCGGATGCCTATGAGCGGCTATGGCAGCAAA
Source organism: Marinobacter sp. SS13-12 (assembly GCF_030227115.1). Taxonomy (NCBI): domain Bacteria; kingdom Pseudomonadati; phylum Pseudomonadota; class Gammaproteobacteria; order Pseudomonadales; family Marinobacteraceae; genus Marinobacter; species Marinobacter sp. SS13-12. Next base: position 108,349 of record NZ_JASSUA010000006.1, on the reverse strand, counting down.
AGGCGAATACCCTGATGGATGACGGCACACACCTTACTGTTGAAGGGCATCGGGTTGTGGCGGGCGCGGTAATCAGCGCCTTGCCGGCAGGCTGGCAAGCAGGTCCCGATAAAAAGCCTCAGTCTTTGACACCATTGTCTCAAGGCTGAGTTGCTCACGGGCCTGTTCGAAGCATTTGCTCTGGATTTCCGTCAGCAGGCCAGGCTCAGCCAGGTTGGTGCTGATCAGTGTGGTGATATCCTCAAGGCTATCCGAGGCCGCGATGCAGCTTTGGGGCAGGAAGTCCCCGACCCCACTGACCGGTGTGGACAGAACCGGACAGCCAGCCATCAGCGCCTCCACCATGATATAGGGAAAACCTTCCCGGCTGGAGCTGATGATGCAGGCCGTGGCCGCCTGCAACCATTGCTGAATCCGGGGTTCATGACCCGGAAGCAGGATGTTGTCTTCGGCGCCGAGTTCCCGGATTAATGTGTTGAGGCGCGCCCGCTGGCTGCCATCGCCCAGAATCACCAGCTTGCCGTCACAGTTGGCCTGAGCCCACGCCCGGATCAACGTGTTGAACTGTTTGACCGGTTCCAGCCGACCTGCCGCCAGCAGCAGCGGGCGCTTACCGGGAATGGGTATCTCCGGCCCATAACGGTCATCAGGATCGGTGTTCTCCATCGGCCGCAGGCCGTTGAAAATCAGCCGGGCATGGGAATGTGCGACGGAACGCGTTATTTCACGGCTGACGCCGATCACGCCATCCAGCTTTTCGAACGCTTTGTGGGAGCTTTTGGTGCCGTGCAGCGTACCGACAGTCACCTGCCCATCATGACGAATGCTACTGACGAGGCTGGCAGCCTTGTTGCCCTGAGCGTGGACAATGTCCGGCTGGATGGAGCGAAGTGTTCGTTGCAGGCGGTGTCGTAGCCAAAGATTGCGTCGGCCGAGCTGGAATGGCAGCGGGTGGAAAAGGACAGGCTTGGGAAAGCGTTCGCTATAGGCGGAATGGGCCAACACGAGAATGGCATGGCCCCGTGCTGCAAGTGCCTCCGCCAGGTCTGCTGTGTGTTTTTCCATCCCGCCCCATCCGGTGCCGGGTGTGGCAATCACCAATGCAATGGTTAGCGGGCCCCGGGTATTCATTGTTGCGCCTGTTTCCTGGCCAGCAGGGTTTCATAGACCTTAAGGGTTGATTCGGTCTGTGCCTCCAGCCGGAACCGCCAGGGGATTTCAATCTCAGGTCTGGTTTTGTCGATCAGGGACAGGGCTGTTTTTGCAAATGCCTTGATGTCATCTGGCTTTACCAATCCCTCGGGGAAGCAGGCGCGCAGGGTCTCGGCGGCACCACCGCGGTCGAAGGCGGCGACAGGTGTGCCTGATGCCAGCGCTTCGGTAACGGTACGCCCGAAAGGCTCTGGTTTGGTGGACATGTGGCATACCACATTCGCCAGCAGGTACAGGGTGGTCATGTCATTGCGCTGGCCGAGAAAGCTCACCTTGTCGGTAAGGTTCAGACGGGTGCGTTCCTTTTCCAGTTCTTCCAGGAATTGCTCCTTGCCGGGTTCGGCGCCGCCGACGATGATGCCGTGACAATCCGGCCGTTCTTGAACCAGCTGCGCCATCATGGCCAGGAAATCCAGCTGGCCTTTCCAGCGTGAAATGCGCCCGGGCATCATAATGATTTTCTGGTTGGCCAGCTGCGGGTACTGGCGGAACCAGCGGTCCAGCCATTGTGAGCTGAGCTCCCGCTGACGGAAGGCATCCACATCCACACCACGCTGGATGACCGTCAGTTTTTCTTCCGGTACCGGGTAGTTGGTGAGCACGTAATCCCTGACACACCCGGATACGGCGATTATATGATCAGCCCTGGTCATGATGGCGCTGTAGGGAGTGACGGAATACATGCCATGAAAAGTGGAGACAATAGCCGGCCGCTGATTTGCCGGAATGCTTTTCAGGGCCAGGAAAATGATCCAGGCGGGCATGCGGGAGCGGACATGCACGATATCCGGTTTCAGCTCCAGCAGCAGTTTCCGCATTGGCAGGATCTGCCCGAAAGACGCCGGAGTCTTCCGGTGTATGGGCATGAATATGTGTTCCGAGCCTTGCCCACGCAGTTGCTCGGCCATGGGCCCGCCTTTTGATACCACAAAGGATTCGTGACCGCGCTTGACCAGGTCGGCGGCGAATTCCACGGTGCCCCGTTCAACACCGCCGCTGTATAGCGCGGGTAACGCCTGGAGAATCCTCAATGCTCGCCTTCCTTCAGAAAATGGTTGATCAGCCACCGTGCGGCCCGGTCAGCCTCCCACAGGCTGGGTGATCCTGGCAGTTTGCCTGTCATCACCGAGGCATGGTCACTCCAGCGCGCAACGTATCCTTTTTCCACCAGGCTGGCCATGCCTCGGGCGACTCGGCTGTGGTGTCTGGGAGCCATTTCAAACAGGCCGGTTGGAACGCCGGAGGTAGCAGCTTCGCAGACCATGGACGTGCTGTCCGGTGTTACCCAGACCGCCCGTGAGGCGGACAGTTGATGGGGGAGCCAGCCTGCGTGGGTTCGCTCATGATCCACAACCGTGACCTTGGGGCCTGCCAGTTCCTGCAGCTTTTGCAGCAGGGGTTCCGGTGTACGACGGGAGCCACTGATGGTCCAGCGCCATTCGGGGTAGCGCCCCATAAGCTGTGACACTTGCCCCAGCACCACATCGTCGTCCCAGTCGAAATGGGGAGATGGGCCACCGATGAGGATCAGGCCTTCGGGTTTGTCAGTAATGCGTGCCAGCGGCGTGATGGCGTTGATCACGCCTTCGGTGATCAGGATGTGTCTGGCCGGGTCAATGTCGTCATGCTCGGGAATAATGGCCGCATCGACCCAGCCAATGGGAAACCCCGGTTTCATCAGGACCACGGTTTTTGCTTTTCGGCGCCGCCGGAGTGACAGCAGCAGACGGTGGGTGCCGCTGCCGGCTGCGATAATCAGGTCTGGCGCGCGCAGGGTTTCATTCATAGCGGGAGCCATGCCCAGCAGAGCACGCCACAGGGGAACCGGAACTTCCGTAGCGTCAATCTCGGCCACACTGGCGCCGGACAGCACTCGTAAACGGTTGCCGAGCCCTTTCAACTGGTTTCGGTGGCCAGGTTTGTTGTCGGTGAGTAGCCAGACAACGGGTGCTGATAATCCCATTCAGTTCGCTTCCTTGCGGTAAAGGTCCGGGTCCTTCCGGGACGGGCGGGTCTTGAACCGCCGGTGCATCCAAAGGTATTGATCCGGATGTTTGCGGATCTCGTTTTCAATGGTTTTGTTTACCAGGGTTGCATCCGCCATGTCGTCTCCGGAGGGGAAATTGTCCAGCGGAGGGTGGAAGTAAACGTCGTACCCTGGCTCGTGCTCGCGGCGGAAATGGCTGAACGGTACCACCGCACACCCGCTGCGATCCGCAATTCGCGAGGTGGCGGTGATGGATCCCGCCGGCACCCCGAAGAACGGCGCAAATACGATGCCCTTGCGCCCGTAATCCTGATCCGTCGCGTACCAGACGATGCGGTTGCTTTTAAGCTGTTTGAGCAGGCCTCTCAGGTTCCTGCTGTCAAGCACCATGCCATAGCGGCGCTCTCTGGCGCGGGTCATCACTGCGTTCATCAGCGGGTTGTTGTGGTCACGCTGCATAACGTCGGCTTCAATGAATTCTGTCACCAGGCTGCCCCCCAGATCCAGGGTGCTGTAGTGGCCTCCCAGTAGCAGAATGCCTTTGCCCTGGGCCAGGGCGCTATCAACGTGCTCGAGCCCGTGCACTCTGGTGATGGGAATAAACGAGGTGGGGTTGCGAAACCACGCCAGCCCGATTTCCATCACCCCGATACCATTGGCCTGGAAGGATTTTTTAACCAGGGCCTGTTGTTCCCGCCCGGACAGCTCGGGAAAGCACAGACGAATATTCACTTCAGTAATATGACGCCGACGAGCTGCAAGATGATAGACCAGATCACCAATGCGCCTGCCCAGCCACCACTGGATTTTCAGGGGCAGCCGGGCTGCCAGCCACATCAAACCGATGCCCATCCAGGTGGGCCACCAGCGAGGGTGAAGGTAACTGGAGTAGCGAGTATCGCGGGTTGTCTGTTTGCCTTTCTTCACTCGTTTCACAGCCTGATCTGATGGGGTTCCGGTATCAAGAACCGGAGTTTAGCAGGACGGCTCTCATCTGCTAAAGCAGCAATGTCCGCAACTTGTGGAAAAGGATGATTTCTGTGCCGAAGACTCCGGCATCGGCTTTATGTAGAATGACCGCCGCACCGACCCGGCCCGGAGTTAGTATGCTTCACTTTTTTTACTCCCTGTTCTTTCGCATCGCGCTGCCATTTGTGTTGCTGCGCCTGTGGTGGATCGGGCGTACCAACCCGGATGCGTTTGTGCGCTGGCAGGAGCGCCTGGGTTACGTGGAGGCGTCTGATGAGCCGGTGATCTGGGTTCATGCGGTGTCCGTGGGTGAAACGATTGCTGCTGCGCCTCTTGTAAAGGCCCTGTTGCGTCGCAATCCGGACGTTCCGGTGTTGATGACCGCTATGACGCCTACTGGCTCCGCCCGGGCAAAGGCGTTGTTTGGTGATCAGGTACGCTATGCCTTTTCACCCTATGATACGCCTGGGGCGGTGCGTCGCTTTGTGGATCGGGTCCGCCCCCGTGCGTTAGTGATCATGGAAACGGAACTCTGGCCCAACATGATTGCTTTGAGCGAACAGCGCGATGTTCCCATTTTTCTGATCAATGCACGGCTTTCAGCCCGGTCCGCCCGGGGTTATGAGCGGGTAGCTTCGCTGGTGAGGCCATTGCTTCGCAACATCACCTGGATAGCCGCGCAGGCGGATGAGGATGCTGGGCGCTTCCTACGCATTGGTGCGCGGCCGGAATCTGTCTCCGTTACCGGTAGCATCAAGTTCGACGTGGAGATATCGGATGAGATCCGCTCCGCATCATCCGGGTTGCGCCAGCAACTCGGAGCAGGCCGCCCCGTCTGGATCGCGGCCAGTACCCACGAAGGCGAAGACCGCCAGATTCTGGAAGCCCACCAGCAAATAATGCTTAAGCATCCCGGCGCGTTACTGGTGATTGTGCCCCGGCATCCGGAGCGGTTCGATGATGTGGCAGAAATGGCCCGCTCAATGGGGCTGGTTGTGCAGCGTCGTTCAGTCGCCGGTGAGAACAACGAAAGCCGTTGTCAGGTGTACCTCGGAGACACCATGGGTGAACTGCTGATGCTTTACGGGGCATGCGACATTGCGTTCGTTGGCGGTTCATTGATCGAGCGGGGTGGACACAACCCGCTGGAACCCGCGGCCTGGGGAATGCCGGTGCTCTCCGGCCCTCATATCTTCAACTTTGAAACCATCTATAGCCGGCTTGATGCGGGGGAGGGGCTTTACATAACCTCGTCCTCCGAAGCATTGGCCGCGTGCGTGACGCAGCTGATTGCGGACAAGGGTGCGGCCGAGAAGGCCGGGCGCAATGCGTTGGCTGTGGTAAACGCTAACCGGGGTGCGCTGGAGAAGGTGGTCGACGGGATTGTTGAGCGGGTCTAGGGCGGGCCCGGGAGCCCGCCCATCTTGCCTGTCACTTATTGCATGGGGTCTTCAATGGTTTCATCCTCTTCCGCCAGGGCTTCGATGCCAGGTGCCGAGGCGCTGAGCCAGTTGTTCAGGGCTACCAGGTCCTGAGGGCTCAGGGTTCCGGCCGCCTGCTTCAGGCTCAGGGTGTTGATCACATAATCGTAGCGGGCATTGGCGAAGTCGCGCAGCGCTACGTAATAGTTACGTTCCGCATCCAGCACTTCCACGATATTACGGGTGCCAACCTCATACCCTGCGCGCGTTGCATCCAGTGCGCTGCGGCGGGAGATAATGGTCTGCTCCAGGGCAGAGGCGGATTCGATGTTGGTGTTTACCGTGCGGAACAGGCTGCGGGTATTCACCCTCACGTCGCGGCGAACGGTTTCCAGTGATTGCTCCGCTACCTCCACCAGTGACCGTCGTTGGCGAACGCCAGCCTGGGTGCCACCACCCATGTAGAGCGGAACATTCAATCTGAGCCCAATCCGGCCTTCTGTCGTCGTGCCGTCGCGCTGGCTCTGCGCAAACGTGGGATCTTCCAAGCCTTCGATATTAGTCTTGCCATAGGAGGCGTTCAAGTCCAGTGTCGGCAGGTGCCCGGATTTGGCGCTTTTCAGATTGGCTTCACTGGTATTCAGATCGTACATCGCAGACTGAATCTGCCAGTTCTGGTCCAGGGCGGTGTTCTCCCAGGCCGACGGATCCAAAGGTTCCGGACGGCCGAGAGGGAAGTTTCTGCGCAGGTTGTCAAGCTCTTCCGTGTATTCACCAGTCAGGCGCGCCAGCTGCTCACGGGCTATGTCCAGCTCGCTTTCTGCCGCAATCCGCTGGCTCTTGCTGTCGTCGTAACTGGCGCGAGCCTCGTAGACTTCCGTGATGGCAATCAGGCCCACATCGAAGCGCTCCTGGGCCTGTTCATACTGCCGCTGGATAGCCGCCTCGGTTGCCCTGGCAGTGGTGAGGGAGTCTGCGGCACGCAAAACATTGAAGTACGCCGTGGCCACATCAAGAATCAGCTGCTGCTGGGCCAGGTTGTATTCGGCCCGGGCGGATTCTGTCTGAAACTTGCTGGCGTCGTAGTTGAACCAGGCGTCAGCCCGGAACAGCGGTTGGGTCAGCTCTACACCGAAGGCGTAGGTTTCATACGCCCCATCCTGGTTGGGGCCATCAACATCGGTATGGCTGACATCACCAAACGCGCCAACCTGAGGCAGCAGGTTGCTGCGGCTGACGTCACTGGCGGCCTGTTGTGCCTCAAAGCTGGCGCGGGCGGAAGCAATGCCGGAATCATAGGAGATTGCTTTCTCGTACGTCTCGACCAGATCCATGGAAAGTGCAGGCTGGGCAGCGAGCAGCCCGATCAGCCCGGAAAGCAGTCGTTTGTTCATGTTGTCTCCTGTTAATGAATCACCCGGCGTGGTGGCATTATGGACAATAAACCGCCTGAGCTCTACACTTGCAATTGGCACACGTTTTAAGTGCCAATTACATTGAATTCGCGTCTTGACGGGGTGCTGGCGTCAGATCATCTGACCGCCGGCTGAGATTGCCATGCAGAACCCGCAACCTGATCCGGATAATACCGGCGTAGGGATTTAAGACAATATGCAGCAAAGACACAGGCACATTTCTGTAGTCACTGCTCCGTCATACGCGACCCGTTTACCTAATGAACCCGGGGACGCAAATGACAACATTACCTTCCTATCTCAGCGATTCAGCCAAAGTCGATTCTGCAGCCATCAAGCCGCTGCCCCAGTCCCGAAAAATTTACGTACAGGGTAGCCGACCCGATCTGCGGGTGCCCATGCGGGAAATTACGGTGGGAGACACACCAACGGACATGGGGGGCGAAAAAAACGCACCTGTTGCCGTCTATGACACCTCCGGCCCCTACAGTGATCCGGAAGCGACCATCGACCTCCGGAAGGGCCTCAAGCCTATTCGCCTGGCCTGGATCGAGGAGCGTGGAGACGTGGAGCAGCTGGCGGACTACACCTCCGAATTTACCCGCCGCCGCATGAAAGATCCGTTGCTGGACCCACTCCGGTTTATGGACGAGCGTAAACCGCTGCGGGCCAAACCCGGCAAGAACGTCAGCCAGATGCACTACGCCCGCCAGGGCATCATTACTCCGGAGATGGAGTTCATTGCCATCCGCGAGAACATGAAGCTGCAGGAGGCTCGGGAACAAGGGCTTCTGAAGGATCAGCATCCTGGCCAGTCCTTCGGTGCGTCCCTACCGCAGGAAATTACGCCGGAATTTGTCCGGGACGAAGTCGCCCGCGGCCGGGCGATTATTCCCAACAACATCAACCACCCGGAAACCGAACCGATGATCATCGGCCGAAACTTCCTGGTGAAGATCAACGGTAATATCGGTAACTCGGCGGTCAGCTCTTCGATCGAAGAAGAAGTGGAAAAGCTGACCTGGGGTACCCGCTGGGGCTCCGATACCATCATGGATTTGTCCACCGGCAAGAACATCCACGAAACCCGCGAATGGATCATCCGTAACTCACCGGTTCCTATCGGCACCGTCCCCATCTACCAGGCCCTGGAAAAAGTCGGCGGTGTGGCCGAAGACCTGACCTGGGAAATCTTCCGCGACACACTGATTGAGCAGGCAGAGCAGGGCGTGGACTACTTCACCATCCACGCCGGAGTGCGCCTGCACCATGTGCCCATGACCGCCAAGCGCACAACCGGCATTGTCTCCCGCGGCGGCTCCATCATGGCCAAGTGGTGCCTGGCTCACCATCAGGAGAGTTTCCTGTACGAGCACTTCGAAGATATCTGCGAAATCATGAAAGCCTACGACGTCGCCTTCAGCCTCGGCGACGGCCTGCGCCCGGGTTCCATTGCCGATGCCAACGACGAAGCCCAGTTCGGCGAGCTGGAAACCCTGGGTGAGCTCACCAAGATCGCCTGGAAGCATGATGTGCAAGTAATGATCGAAGGCCCGGGCCACGTGCCGATGCAGCTGATCAAGGAAAATATGGACAAGCAGCTGGAATGCTGTGACGAAGCACCGTTCTACACCCTTGGGCCACTGACCACCGACATTGCCCCAGGCTATGATCACATCACTTCGGGCATCGGTGCGGCGATGATTGGCTGGTTTGGCTGTGCCATGCTCTGCTACGTCACCCCGAAAGAGCATCTGGGCCTGCCCAACAAGGACGACGTGAAAACTGGCATCATCACCTACAAGATTGCCGCCCACGCGGCCGATTTGGCCAAGGGCCATCCTGGTGCCCAGATTCGCGACAATGCCCTGTCCAAGGCCCGCTTCGAGTTCCGCTGGGAAGACCAGTTCAACCTTGGCCTGGACCCGGACACTGCTCGGGCCTTCCACGACGAAACCCTGCCGAAGGACTCGGCCAAAGTGGCGCACTTCTGCTCCATGTGCGGCCCCAAGTTCTGCTCCATGCAGATTTCACAGGAGGTGCGGGAGTATGCCAAGGAGCACGGACTTGACGAAGTTTCGGCGGTTGACGCCGGCATGAAGGAGAAATCCCGGGAGTTTGTCGAGGCTGGGTCCAAGCTTTATGACAAGGTTTAGTTCGGGCTCCTAGCCTTATTGGATTGGTGTTTGGGCCGGGCAGGTAGCCCTGTTCAGGATACGCTCAAGCACGTCCTTGTGACGCTTGAGCTCCGCCATCCATGGCTCCGCACAATCCTGAACAGGCCTACCTGCCCGGCCATGCTCACTCCGAGATATCTCCGGTTCGTAGGTCGGGTTAGGCGAAGCCGTAATCCGACAAATGGCATCGCTCGCTCACACAGTGTCGGATTACGCTTTGCTAATCCGACCTACCATGTGGCGGCCTGCATTTATTTTCGGGGCAGTCATTGGGGCCTTCCTCCCAAAACTGTGCGGAGCCATGGATGGCGGAGCCCAAGCGCCCCAGGGACGGGCTTGAGCGTGTTTTGGGAGGGAGGCCCCAATGACTGTCTTGCACCAAAGCCTGATTGCCGAGAAGTAGAAAGACAAGGCTTGCACCCAAACTGAAACACCGGCTATCGTTCAGAATCGTTCCCAAAAACGGATCTGAAATCTGATATGACTGAGCCGTTCCAGTTCAAAGACAGCGACGTAAAAGTCGAAAAACGCGAAACCGTCTTCCAGGGCTTCTTCCGTATGGACAAACTCTGGCTGACCCACCCGCGCTTTGACGGCAGGGAAATGCCCACCTTCACCCGCGAACTCTTCATCCGCGGCGATGCCACCTGCGTATTACCCTACGATCCTGATCGGGACGAGGTCGTCCTTCTGGAACAATTCCGCCTCGGCGCCCTTGGCCGTGACCAGTCCCCCTGGTTGCTGGAGCTTGTGGCAGGCATGAACGAGGACGGCGAGTCGCCGGAAGAGGTGGCCCAGCGGGAAGGTCAGGAAGAAGCCGGCCTGACCTTTGAACCACTCGAAAAAATCTGTGACTACCTGGTTTCTCCTGGCGGAAGCACGGAACTGATCCACCTTTTCTGTGGTCGTATCAGCACCGAATCCGCGGGCGGCCTGTTTGGCATGGAGCATGAACACGAAGATATCCGTGCCCACGTATTCAGCGCCGACGAAGCCATCGCAATGATTTATGATGGACGTATCAATAACGCCGCAGCAATTATCGCGCTGCAGTGGTTGCAGTTGAATCGCCCGCGACTGCGGGAAGGTTGGAGCTGATATGACAGAATGGGTGATGAAACCCCGGCGCTATGTACCGGATTTACGACGTTTCGGCGCGCTGTGTGATGGTAACTATATGCGGCTTCACCGATTGCGGAAGCTGGAGGCCAAAGGCCAGCCGATTTGCGAATTCGAGCTTCACCGTGAGGACCAGTACCTGGGCAGGGTGCGCATCGAAGTGCTGCAAACCACAAAGTTTACCGAAACCCTGTTGCTGGAGCAGGTGCACAACTCCGGGCGCTGGCTGAACAATCCCCAGCTGACCGTGCGGGTTTATCACGATGCCAACATGGCAGAGGTGATCAGCTGTTACCGCGACCGGCACATCGCCCCGGTGAACGACTACCCGAACCGGTTTATGCACCACCCGGACGAGAAGGTTCAGGTCAACAGCTTCCTGGCCGACTGGCTGGACTACTGCCTGCGATTTGGTCACCTGCCCATGGAACACGCCGCCTGGTCCGCCGGGGAAGGCGTGGACTAAGGTTGTATGTTTGCCCCCAAGTTATTGGCATAGAGTGCGCTGTAGAGTGTGCGAGAGTTGTCAAAACAGGCAATTAGGTTCAAAAGCCTGAACAGAATGTGATGAATATTCCGGATGCAGTCGTAGAAACTGAATAGTCTGCCAATATGCCTGCATCACCAGTGAGTGTTGCGAAAACGCAAGAAACACGAGCGCCATGACCGAGAATGACAACCAGCGTGCCCTTCGGGTGCTACAACTGACCGACCCGCACCTGATGTCCGATCCGGGCGGCGAACTGCTGGGCGTCAATACCAGAGACAGTCTGGATGCTGTCATCGAGCAGGCACTTCACGATCATGGCCAGCCGGATCTTATTCTTGCCACCGGAGACATCGCCCAGGACGCTACCGAAGAAGCCTACCGGCTTTTTGGTGACAAGCTGAAGGCGTTTCGTTGCCCCTCTGCCTGGATGGCAGGTAACCATGATGACTCTCCATTGCTGGCCCGAATTGCCTCCGAAAGTCAGGCAGACCGGCGCCACATTGTTCAGGGTGGTTGGCAGTTTATCTTGCTGGATACCTCGGTCCCCGGAAAGGTGTTTGGCGAGCTGGCGGAATCGGAACTCGCCTTCCTCGCAGAGGCTCTCAGCCAGAACCCCGACACCCCGGCGCTGGTTGCCCTTCATCATCATCCCATAGACATTGATACCGAATGGATGTCGCCGATCGGACTGCGCAATCGCGATGCCTTCTGGCAGGTTGTTGACCGCTTTTCGCAAGTAAAAATCGTACTCTGGGGGCACATTCACCAGGAGCTGGAGCAAACCCGCAAAGGGGTCCGTCTGCTGGCCACACCGTCCACCTGCATACAGTTCACGGCCGGTTCGGTGGAGTTTTCAGTGGAAGACAAAGCGCCGGGTTACCGCTGGTTTGAGTTGCTGCCTTCAGGCGAGTTTTCGACCGAAGTGAGCAGGGCGACGGATTTCGTATTCGATCTGGACAGCAACAGTACCGGCTATTAACGGTTTCGTTGGCGCACTGGTCGGCCTGTTAATGCCAGTCAGTTTACGTATATAATTCCGTCTCCGCTCAGGACGAGCGAAAGACATTAACTTCTTCAGGGATCGAAGACATGCCCCAGGCAACCGGACTGCAGTTCACGGCCACCCTTGGCCAACTCCCCAAAGACCTGTTCGCGGTCGTCCGCTTTGAACTGACCGAAACCCTTTCCAAGCTGTGCCACTGCAAGCTGGAACTGGCCAGTACCTCGCCGACTATTGCCGCTGAGGAGGTGCTGGAACAGCCCGTGGAACTGGTGGTGTGGCAGGACGGCATCCCCCTGCGGCGCTTCCACGGCGTGGTCAACGAATTCGCCCGGGGCGACTCCGGCCATCGCCGCACCCGCTACGAAGTCATCGTCCAGCCCCCGCTGTGGCGCCTGGGCCTGATGCACAACAGCCGCATTTTCCAGACCCAGAGCACCGACGCCATCGTGCGCACCCTGCTGGAAGAGCGGGGCATCTTCGATACCGTGTTTGACCTGAAACGCACCCCCGAAGAGCGGGAATACTGCGTCCAGCACCGGGAAAGCGATCTGGACTTTATTGAACGACTGTCGGCCGAAGAAGGCTGGCACTACCGCTACAGCCACGGAGATGTAGAAGGCAACGACCAGCCCGCCCTGATCATCGCCGACCACCACGGCGACGCCCCCCGGCTCGACCCCGTCGAATACAACGGCAAGGCCGGTGGCAGCAGCCGCCAGAGTGCCGTCTTCCAGTTCAGCTACCGGGAACGCGTCAGGGCCGCCTCCGTGGCCATGAAGGACTACACCTTCAAGAACCCGGTTTACGCGTTAATGCATGAACAACAGGCCGACAAGCTGGACGCCCGGCGCGAAGACTACCAGTACTACGACTACCCCGGCCGCTTCAAGGCCGACGCCAGTGGCCAGCCATTCACCGAAAGCCGCCTGGATGCCCTGAGAAACGACGCTACTACCGCCAACGGCCAGAGCAACCGTCCGGACTTCACCGTGGGCGCCAAAGTCGAGCTCACCGACCACGACAACCCGACCCTGAACCGGGAATGGCTGTTCACCAGCATCACCCACACCGGCATCCAGCCCCAGGCCCTGGAAGAGGAGAGCGGCGGTGGTGCCACCACCTACCACAACGCCTTCAACGCTATTCCCGCGGACCGCACCTGGCGGCCACAGATCAACCACCGCCCACTGATGGACGGCCCCCAGATCGCCATTGTCACCGGCCCGGAGGGGGAAGAGATCCATTGCGATGAACACGGCAGGGTAAAAGTAAGGTTTCCGTGGGACCGCTACTCAAAGAATGATGAACACTCCAGCGCCTGGCTACGAGTCAGTCAGGGCTGGGCCGGCGGCCAGTACGGATTCATGGCACTCCCGAGAATCGGCAACGAAGTCATCGTCTCCTTCCTGGATGGCGACCCGGATCAGCCGATCATTACCGGCCGCACCTACCACGCCACCAACACACCGCCGTATGCGCTGCCGGAGCACAAAACCCGCACCACGCTCAAAACCCAGACCCACAAGGGTGAGGGCAGTAATGAACTGCGATTCGAAGACGAAGCCGACAAAGAGCAGATCTACCTCCACGCCCAGAAAGACCTGGACCTGCTGACGGAAAATAACCGCACGGAAGTTATCAGGAACGACAGCCACCTCACCGTCGATAACCACCGCAAGGCCCACATCAAGGGCAATGACCACGCCACGGTGGACGGCGAGAAACGGGAATCCATCGGCGGTGATTCCAGCCTCACCGTCAACGGCAGCCACCACAGCAAGCAGGGCAAGAATCAACTCATCGAAGCTGGCAGCGAAATCCACCACAAGGCCGGCATGAAAATCGTGATTGAGGCAGGGGCGGAAGTAACCCTGAAAGCCGGTGGTAGCTTTGTGAAGGTGGACCCGAGTGGTGTGACGGTTTCAGGGCCAATGGTGAAGATGAATTCCGGGGGTGGGCCTGGTAGTGGAAGTGGGGCCTCGGCGCAGGTGCCGGAGTTGCCAGAAGTTGTGTTGACGGATTCAAAGACGTCGGCTAGTCCCGACACTCTTGCTAAGGACTTGAGGCGACCGGTCTCGGATTTTCGTCCGAGTCCGATTTCGAAGTTAGTCAGCGTGGCACGCAAAGATGCAACTTTGAGTCGACAATGTGGTCGCCAACCCGACGGTTCTTGTGCTGCCTCGAGGTGCGCATGCGAGGAGAGTGTCTGAAATGGAAGCTTCGGGTATTAAAATGCTTGATTCCGAGCAATCCTACTTGTTGTTGGACGGCGCGCTGCTGGATGCCCTGAAGATCGCCTACAAGTATGATGATAGCCCCTCAGTGGACATGCTTTACCGGGGCACTCGTCACCAATCGGCTCTAGAAGTAAGTCCTTGCTTGATAAAGCCGTCTGAATACACGCGCCTTTGGGATAACCAGGAGTTTTGGCGATCAAATGGAATCGTTGTGGATGCTGATTGCGGGCCGGAAAAACTAGCCGATCATTTCCGAAGCCTTCTGAGTGTGCGCATACCTGATGGAACCGTCGCGTACCTTCGATTTTACGTGCCTGGTCAGGTCCGGATGCTACTTTCAGTTTTTACCCCTCAAGAAATAGCCGCGTTTAGTGGGCCGGTTAGAAGCTGGCGTTACTTTGATCAGGAAAAAGGATGGATGTCAGTCAATCTATCTGAGGTGAGTGATGCAAGAGTGGCTGAAGACGAAGGGTGGTTTCATTTACAGCAGAATCATCTAGATGCGTTGGGCCACGAGAAGCATCGAGCGTTCCTGAGGCGTCTATCAAGATCGATTGGTCTTTCAGATAATGAGGGGCAGTCTGAACAGCTCGCCGGCCTCATTGAACAAGCACAAGAGTTCGGTTTCGCGTCAGAAGCCAATATAGCAGGCTATGTAGAGCTCTTTGTACGATTCAAAGATTGCATGGAGCTCCCGGTAGTGAAAGAAATACTTGGTGATGCCCATCGCTCTGCCACCAAACGGTTGGCTGAGTTAGACAGAATGCTGACACAGGGAGGTGTCTGATGCCTGAGGCCTATGAAGTCCGCTCCGGCGATACATTGAGTGCTATCGCCCAACGCCACCGCGCCAGCCTGGCGCGTGTGCTGAATTTGAACCCGGAAATTCAGGATCCGAATCGAATTTTTCCTGGCCAGACTATAACTGTGCCCGCCGCCAATGAATTGATTACTTCCAGTTGTGAACCTGCCCAAGTGATGGAAGATGCTCCATGCGGTGACAAAATTGCAGAAGTTGTTCACGTCACTGGCAGCGATGAACTTATCCTTTTGACTGAAGACGAATTGGCAGAACTGGAGGCCGAGGAAGAGTTTGTCTGCGGCCCGCTAAACGAGTATTACCGGGATCTGGACACTCTTGCTGAAGACAATCAGGGTAGTGAGGAACGGCCTTCTGGTGCGGAGGGAAAAGTGCTTTCCCCTGTTCAAGAGCGCAAGGATATCCTGGTTCGAGAGCTTGTCAGTCGAGAGGTCATTCCACAAGGGATGCAGAGCACCCCACCGCTTACAGAAATCAAAAGGCTTGCGGGAGGGAATCACTATACATACGTCAGGTCCGAAAAAATCGCGAATCATTTTCGACGCTACCCCATGGGAGCCCGCGACAGGAAGCGGAGTAAAGGTTGGCTGAGTCGTGAGGGCGTGGATCCAGAAAAACTCCGTGAGGCTATTGAGAGCGAACTGAACATCAAGTTCAACATGTCCTGGCGTCCGGATGACGATAACCCAGTCGTTCTCGCTTTGAATCAATATTATGATGAGGTTAGCTGGTCGATTTGGGGTGATGAGCAGGCGCAGCAGGAAAACCTCGACCGTACCGGTTTCGATGCATCTGCTGAAGCCCAATTCATGCGCTTTGCCGCAGGCTCAAGCGCTTCAGGTGAATTTAACCCCCGCAGCGGCAAGGTCCATTTTCAGGGTAAAGCAGAAGCCCAGTTTAGCCTGCTGGAAGGTAAAGCCTCGATTGAACAGGCGTTCCCGACTAACAACCGCTCTGAAATTCGCATCTATTACAGAGTTGGTGGTTGGGACGGGGAGCGGACGTATACCTCCTTGGGCCATTTCCAGGCTCGACTGGCTATCAGTGCTACCGGATTCGCCGGTGCCTCAGCGTTACTCGCCGCGAATGTTCATGTTGATAGCACGCAGGGGCTTCCGACGCTAAAAGGGATTGCTGCCCGCGAGCACGGCCAGGGTGCAAACCTGGAAGCTAATGTATTCGCGGGAGTGAGAGGGGGATGCGAGGTCGCTGGATCCTTATTGTGGGTTGATACCCTGGCTACCCATTCGGACTGGAAACCCTTGTGTCAGATCGGAAAAAAGGTAGAGGCCGCCGCAGGTGTCGGGGTTGAGGGCGAACTAAGGCTTGAATATAACGAAGCAACCGGGAAATTTTACTTCAATCTCCACGCCGGGCTTGTACTTGGAGTTGGTCCGTCGGGCAATTTTTTGTTGGAAGTGGATGTCCAGAATACTCTGGAGATGATTCACTTTGTCTACAAAGCACTTGGAGATTCAGATTTTAGATATCTTGAGCTTTTCGATCAGGACACTGACGCGTTTGGTTGGTACAAAAAAGTGTCAGTGTTTGCGTTGGCGCAGGGGATAAGCCATGCAGTGGCTATTGGCCAGGCTGTGGAAACTGCATCTGTAGCTATTAATCAATTTTGGCAAGACTTCATCGACTCCGAAAACGGTTTTTTCGGGAATCACGTAGAGGCTTTTCGGAAGGAGCGCCGAGGGCTGGCGCTTGCAAATAACGTTCTTGCAGACATGGAAAAGCGAAGCGAAAGCGTGTTCTATCACTCTCCTCCTGAGGTGAAAGGCGCCATCCTGCATGCACTGATGGCCGACTTCTGGTTGACGCCGCAGTTGGGTGACGGGACGAGAACGAAGGTCAGGGCGGTGGCAGAAATACTGGCGTCGTTTCAGGCCTGGCGGGACTTTGAAGAGAGCATGACGCGAATAAATGCGGAGGGACGCGCAGAGCCACAAACTTTTGACCGCAATGTGGAACGTGTCTTTCGATTTATCGGTTTTAATCAGCACCGGTATCAATTATACAAGCGCGCACTGGAGTTCAAGACGGCAGATTTGGAGCAGGTTGTCAGGCGTGATCCTCACGGTGCGTGCAGAATTTCGGGAATCGTCTGATGACTCGGGAGTTAGAAATGCCAGGTTGTAAACGAGTGTTGTATGGATTCGGGATAGTTGCTTTGTTTGTCAGTGGCTGTTCATCCTCAGAACTCCCGAAACCAACCCCTGAAGAATTAGAGCAGGTTGTACGGACGGCTCAGAATAATCTGGTTCATGTAGAGGGCGGCTCCTTCCTTTTGGGGGACGTCGGTACGCCGGACGGGCGTTATTATACCGTGTTGAAAGACGATAATAAGCCGGCCATTGAGGTGACACTCGACAGTTACTCGATTGGTCGCTACGAAACAACCTGGCATGAATTCCTTGTCTACCTAAGGGACGTGCAACGCGCAGACCAATATGTCCAGCTCCGAGAAGAGCCGAGTCCTTCAATACGGGACGTTCGTAGTGACGATGACCCGTTGTCGCCAAATTACCGACTCAAGCCAGCGAAGGCACCAAATTATGGCGAAGCTGAAGGTTACTGTCAGTGGCTTGGGGAGAAATTGGAGCTACCTATTTCACTCCCCACAGAGGCACAGTGGGAATATGCAGCTCGTAGTCGAGGGAAAAATGTTGCTTACGCAACCAATACGGGAGAGATAGAAAAAGACCCCTACCTCCGAAGGCCGATTGAATACATTGATCCATCTATTCCCCCGACCGGAAATGCCTTATCTCATTCTTCAAACAGGACGGAGCGGAGACCCGTCGGTAGTTACCCTCCGAACCCTTTAGGTTTATATGATATGACCGGCAATGTCGCCGAATGGACACGTGACTGGTATCAATCAGACTTCTATCAGCATGCCCCCAAACACAATCCTGAAGGACCATCGGCCCCTCGAGATCCCGATGACCCGCGAAAGGTTGTCCGGGATTGGGCCGGTCGTGGAGATCACACAGGAGGAACCGGGACAGTGTTTAATCGAGGGGGTGTTCCCCTCGACTCCTCAGCGAACGGTTTCCGGTGTGTAGTGAACCACGTCGATCCAGTGACTCGGGACTTTAACTGAAAACATTCAAGGAGGAATGCAAATGAACCAACCTGAAAAACGCAAAAACCGACTTCTGGCCCTGTTTCTCGGCGGATTCTTTGGGCTTTTAGGTGCAGATCGCTTTTACCTCGGAAAATGGAAAACGGGCCTGCTCAAGGCAGTGACTCTGGGTGGGGTAGGTATCTGGTGGTTCCTGGATAGCGTCCTGTTGGGTACGGATGCCTTCCTTCATACATTTTGCCGGGACACCGGCTTTGTGAACGATTCCCAGGGGCGCGACCTTAATTATGGTCTTTCATTCTGGCGGTTCAAGAACGGGCAGATCGTCAGAGACTGGCTCTGAGTTAACGGGCCGGGCAATAGAAATGGATTTTTTATTCTGGATTGATCAAGGGAACTGATATGCGTGTTTATGATTTTCTGAAGTACCTGTTTTCTGTGGTGGGCGGTGCTTTGCTCGTTGGAGCTTTTCTCTGGTATCAGAGCACAGTCACTTTTCTGGATGAGGCGTTGGAGGTGCCGGGCGTAGTGACCGACCTGGTCTATTCCCGCTCCGGAGATACCAGTAGTTATTATCCGGTTGTGCAATTTGAAGACGTCAGCGGTCAGTTGACTGAGTTCCAGTCATCATCCGGTAGTAACCCTGCTTCCTACAGCCGTGGTGAACATGTGTCCGTTTTCTATCTGCCTGGAGAGCCGGAGAGCGCCCGCATTAATGGCTTCTTTTCGTTGTGGGGCGGTGCGTTAATTATGGGAATTCTGGGAGGCGCCTTTTTCCTGGTTGGTAGTTTGATGGTGATAGTGCCTTTGATCAGAGAAGGCAGAGGCGCGAAACTGCGAGAGAGTGGTCAGCTCGTGACTGCCCGCATCCAGGGGGTGGAGCAGAATACCAGTCTGGTGATGAACGGCCAGAGCCCGTTCAGGATCGTCACTCAATGGCAGCATCCTGCAACGGCCAAACTCCATGTTTTTCGTAGCGATAATCTGTGGTTCGACCCGACCGATCATATCCCGGGAGAGTCGATCAGCGTTTATATTCGTCCGGACAATCCCAAACGATACTGGGTCGATACCTCCTTCCTGCCCAAAGTGGCATCCTGAACGTCGCTAGGGAGGGGCGTTTTACGCCTCTCCCTTGACGACTCACGCTTCCCGCAGCTCCCGAGCCGCAGCCACCATCCCCCGCAGCGCCGGAATCACCTCATCCCACGAACGGGTTTTCAGCCCGCAGTCCGGGTTAATCCAGAGTCGTTCAGCTGGGATTCGTTCCGCAGCTTTGTTCATCAGCGCGATGATGTGGTCCGTGCCTGGCACATTCGGCGAGTGGATATCGTACACTCCCGGACCAATGTCGTTGGGATACTGGAAGCCCTTGAACGCATCCAGCAACTCCATGTCGGATCTGGAGGTTTCAATGGTGATGACATCCGCGTCCATGCGCGCGATGGCTTCGATGATGTCGTTGAATTCCGAATAGCACATGTGGGTGTGAATCTGGGTTTCGTCTTTCACGCCGTTGGCGGTGATTCGGAAGGCGTCAATGGCCCAGTCCAAGTAGCTCTGCCAGTCGCTCTGGCGCAGGGGCAGACCTTCCCGAAGTGCGGCTTCGTCGATCTGGATGATGTTCACCCCTGCCAGTTCCAGGTCCAGCACTTCCTCCCGGATGGCCAGTGCCAGTTGCAGGCAGGTGTCTTTCCTGGGCTGGTCGTCGCGGACGAAGGACCAGTTCAGGATGGTGACCGGGCCGGTGAGCATGCCTTTCAGGGGCTTGGCGGTCAGGGACTGGGCGTAGCGGATCCATTCCACGGTCATGGCTTCGGGTCGGGAGATGTCGCCGAACAGGATGGGCGGTTTCACGCAGCGTGAACCGTAGGACTGCACCCAGCCGAAGCGGCTGAATACGTAACCTTCCAGTTGCTCGCCGAAATACTCCACCATGTCGTTGCGTTCCGCTTCGCCGTGGACCAGTACGTCCAGGCCAAGTTTTTCCTGTTCGTGGATGCAGTGACGGATTTCGTCGCGGATTCTTGCCTGGTATTCCTCCGGCCCGAGTTCGCCTTTGCGGTATTTGAGCCGCGTCTGGCGGATATCCTTGGTCTGGGGGAAGGAGCCAATCGTGGTTGTGGGGTACTGCGGCAGTTTCAGGTGGCTCGCCTGAATCGCTGAGCGATGCTTATAGTCGCTTTTACGCTGCCCCAGTTCTGGAGTGATCGCCGCAACCGCATTGCGGACCTGTGGGTCGATTACACGTGTGGAGCTCCTACGGCTGAGAATCGCATCCGCATTGCTCTTCAGCCCATCGGCAACGGAATTCCGGCCTTCAGCAAGGGCCGTCGCCAATACCTGCAATTCCTCCAGTTTCTGCCGTGCGAAGGCGAGCCAGGAGCGGATTTCAGGATCCATGGTGGTTTCGCTATCCAGGTCAACCGGCACATGCAGGAGCGAGCAGGACGGTGCCAGCCAGAGCCGCTCCCGCAGTTTTTGGTGCACCGGTTCAAGCCAGTCCAGGGTTGCCTGCAGGTCAGTTTTCCAGATATTGCGACCGTCAATCACGCCCAGGGAGAGTACTTTGTGCCCGGGCAGCCAGTCGGTCACTCGGGCAACTTCGTCTCTTGCATTGATGGCATCCAGGTGCAGGCCGGCAACCGGCAGTTCGCAGGCCAGTTGCAGGTTTTCCCGTAGTTGTCCGAAATAGGTGGTCAATAACAGTTTTACGGGACTGGCCTTGAGGTTGTGGTAGACCAGGTTGAGGGCGTGCCGCCAATCGCCTCCCAGTTCTGTGACCAGGATGGGCTCGTCAATTTGCACCCACTCTGCGCCATTGTCGGCAAGAAGCTGCAGCAGCTCCGCATAGACCGGCAGCAAGTCCTCCAGCAGGCTGAGCCGGTCTGTGTCGTCTTTGGATTTGCCAAGCCAGAGATAGGTGACAGGGCCGATGATTACCGGCTTGGCGTTGACGCCTTCGGCCCTGGCTTCGGCCAGTTGTTCCAGCAAACGCTCAGGATTGAGGCTGAACCGTGTGTTCGCCTCGAATTCAGGGACAATGTAGTGGTAGTTGGTGTCGAACCACTTGGTCATTTCGCCGGCATGGACGCCGCAGCAATCGTCATCAGCCGGGGACCGGCCACGGGCAATGCGGAAGTAGCGGTCAAGGGCGTTCTCGCCGGCCTTGCCGGCACGATCTGGCAGGTTGCCAAGAGTGGCGCTCATGTCGAGTACCTGGTCATAGAGAGAAAAGTCTCCCACCGGTGCCAGCGTCAGTGGTTGCTGGTCCTGCCAGTTGCCGGCGCGGAGCTTCGCTCCGGTTTCCCGCAGGGCTGCTTCGTCCAGCTCGCTTTTCCAGAAACCCTCAAGGGCAAATTTCAGTTCCCGGCGCTCGCCGATCCGGGGAAAACCCAGGTTGTGGGTGGTCACCATGGTGAATCTCCTGTTCGTTGCAATCTCTCAGGCACCAAGGTTAGCGATGATGAGTCATGAAAAATAATGGTATTATCTCATCGAACCATGAATTTAATTCAATATAGAGCTAGCGATGATTGAACGTAACCATCTTGAAATCGTTCGGGAAGTGGATCGGTGTGGTTCCCTGACGGCCGCAGCGAATGCCTTGTGCCTGACGCAGTCTGCACTCAGCCACGCAATAAAAAAGCTGGAGCAGCAGCTTGGCACTGCGGTCTGGGTCCGGGAAGGCCGTAAACTGCGGCCGACACAGTCTGGGCTATATCTGTTGTCGCTGGCGAACCGGCTGTTGCCGCAGTTTGAGCACGCCGAGGAGTTGGTGGGCCAGATCGCCCGGGGCCAGCGGGGTAGCTTGCGGATAGGGATGGAGTGCCATCCCTGTTACCAGTGGTTACTGAAGGTGGTGGGGCCTTACCTGGAGCAGTGGCCGGGTGTGGATGTGGATGTGAAGCAGCGCTTCCAGTTCGGAGGTATCGGGGCACTGTTTGGCTATGACATCGACGTGCTGGTAACGCCGGACCCGTTGCACCGGAAAGGTCTGGTTTATGAGCCCGTCTTTGATTACGAGCAGGTTCTGGTAGTGCCCCGCAGCCACCCGCTGGCCTCGAAACCCTGGGTGGAGCCGGCCGATCTGGAAAGCGAGACCCTGATTACCTATCCGGTAGATGCGGAGCGGCTGGATATCTTTACCCGTTTCCTGGTGCCGGCCCACAGCAGCCCGGCGCGGCACAAAACCATCGAAACCACGGACATCATGCTGCAGATGGTGGCAACCGGGCGCGGCGTCTCGGCGCTGCCCCGGTGGCTGGTGGAGGAGTACGCGCACCAGATGCCGATCACCCCGGTCAGGCTGGGGCAAGAGGGGATCGACAAGCAGATTTTTCTGGGGCTTCGCGAGCGGGATGCGGGTGTGGAGTACTTGCAGTCGTTTATGGCGATGGCCCGTGAGACCACCTGGGGTCTGGCCTGAAACCGGTTTCTCGCGCTACATTGCCCGAGATGTTCGCCGGGGCCTTCTTCTTCGGTTAAAATGCGCGAAATTATTCATCGGGGAATCTGACCATGAGCGAAACACCCTCAGACCTGAAGTACATTGAAACTCACCAGTGGGTGCGTGTGGCCGATGATGGCACCGCAACCGTTGGCATCACGGACTTTGCCCAGGACCAGCTTGGGGATATCGTTTTTATCGGTGTTCCGGATGTGGGGGCGACGGTTACGGGGGCAGAGGAAGCTGGAGTGGCTGAGTCTGTGAAGTCGGCTTCTGATGTGTTCAGTCCGGTGACCGGTGAGGTGATTGAGGTCAATGAGAGCCTAGAGGATGAGCCGGAGAAGGTGAATGAGGATCCTTATGGTGACGGCTGGTTGTTCCGGGTGCGGTTAGCAGATCCCGGCGAGCTGGATGGTCTGATGGATGCCACGGCTTATGCGGAGCATGTTGCTGCCGAGGAGTGATACTGTTTTGCTTTGGAGCATGGCTTAAGCTGGGTGGGCTTTCCAAAACACGCCTCGAGACGTCCCTGTGCGGCTTGAGCTCCGCCATCCATGGCTCCGCACAGTTTTGGAGACCCCGCCCAGCTTAATCCCCCGACTTTGGTGCTGGTTTCGGCTCGACAAGCCTTCCTTTTTTCATTTCTTTAGGCGGTTACTTATGAATTTCCCGGTTTTATACCTTCGCAAAGGCGCCGAGCGCAGGCTCAGGGCTGGCCATCTGTGGGTTTACAGTAATGAGGTGGATACCCGTCGATCGCCGCTGACGGAATTTGAAGCTGGCACGCAGGCTGAGTTGCGTGCTTCCAATGACAAGCCGATGGGGACGGTGTTTGTGAATCCCCATGCGCTGATCTGCGGTCGTCTGATCAGCCGGAATGCTGCCCATGGCATGACGCCTCAGCGTCTGACCGAGCGGATAGAGACGGCGCTGGCGTTGCGGGAGCGGCTGTTTGATAAGCCGTTCTATCGCTGGGTATTTGGTGACAGCGACGGGTTGTCCGGGCTGGTGATTGACCGGTTTGATGATGTGGTGGTGGTCCAGATTTCTACCGCTGGCATGGAGCAGATGAAGGAGTCTATTGTCCGGGCGGTTCAGCGCCTGGCGCATCCACGGGCGATTATCCTCAAGAATGACGGCAAGATGCGTAAGGTGGAGGGGCTGGATGTCTACGTTGAGCAGGCTCACGGCCCGGAAATTGATGTCCTTGCGGTTGAAGAGAACGGGGTACGCTTCGAGGTTCCCATGGAAGGTGGGCAGAAGACGGGTTGGTTCTATGATCACCGCATGAACCGGCAGCGTTTGCAGGCGTATGCACCGGGCAAGCGGGTACTCGATGTATTCAGTTATGTCGGCGGCTGGGGAATCCAGGCGGCCTGTGCAGGGGCAACTCAGGTGACCTGCGTGGACAGCTCCACCAGTGCCATCGATTCGGTTCACCACAATGCGAAGATCAATGGGCTCGACAACATTGAAACCATCGAGGGCGATGCCTTTGACGCCCTGAAGGCGCTGTGTGAGGAGAAGGAAAAGTTTGACATTGTCGTGCTGGACCCGCCGGCGTTGATTCCACGGCGGCGTGACCAGAAGGCCGGGGAAGAGGCTTATGCGCGGTTGAACCAGTTGGGATTGAGGCTGTTGGATCGGGATGGGTTGCTGGTTTCTGCTTCGTGTTCCATGCATCTTTCCCAGGAAAAGCTGACGGATATTATCCGTAGCAGTGGCCGCAAGATTGACCGGTTTGTGCAGTTGTTGGAGCAGGGTCATCAGGCGCCGGATCATCCGGTGGTGCCGGGGATTCCGGAGACGGATTATATCAAGAGTTGTTTTGTTCGGTCTTTGACTGGGTTTCTTTGAGCTTGGGTTGTCAGATTTCGCTGCGCTCTATCCGACCTACGGGGGAGGTCTCAGAACTGGCGGGTTTGCACACAGCTAGGGAAGGACGCAGGGAGGGGGCCCGGGATCGTCAAAAACATGGATGTTTTTGTCGAGCGTACATGGACGTATTCACAGCGTATCCCGGGGCCCCTCCCTGGGGTCTTCCCGGGCAGAATGGCAAGCAGTTAGCCTCTAAGACTCATAATTTTCCAGCCATTTTCTTTTGCAATGCTTTCAAGTGTTGGATCCGGATCGACCGCTACCGGATTATCGACTTTACGAAGCAGGGGAGCATCATTGTGGGAGTCGCTGTAAAACCAGGCGCCTTCAAGGCTTTCTCCTGTTGATTCAAGCCAGTCGTGCAAACGGGTCACTTTGCCATCCTGAAAGCTGGGAACACCTGCAACCTCTCCCGTATAACGCCCATTGACCAGTTCCGGCTCCGTTGCAATCAGATGTTCAATACCAAGTAGTTCCGCCACTGGCTCCGTTACAAACCGGTTGGTGGCAGTGATAATAAGCAATGTGTGGCCCTGCGCCCGGTGGCTGTCCAGTAACTCTGCGGCGCTGGTCTGCATCATCGGCCGGATTTTCTTCTCGACGAATTCCTTCCGCCAGGTCAGTAACTGCTTCATGTCGTGGCGTGCCAGCGGCTGCAGGGCGAAGCTCAGGTAGTGCAGGATATCCAGCTCGCCGTTCAGGTATTCCTGGTAGAACTTATCATTGGCTTTTTGATATTCATCCGCGTCCACAATGGATTCTTCCACCAGGAATTCACCCCAGGCATGGTCGCTGTCCCCGGCGAGCAGGGTGTTATCAAGGTCAAAAATCGCAAGGGTCAACGTCAGTACCTCCGGCTGGAAGGGGGAATGTCACAGAGGCGACAGTCTACCATGACATGCCGCCGCCGACTCCGTTTGCCGAAGCCTTGGGATTCTGTAAGAATGAGAGCAACTTGGATAAATCCGGCCGGTGAATTTTTAATCCGGCCTACCGACTTTTAAAAGGACTGTGCCGTGATAGATTCAGACGGTTTCAGACCCAATGTCGGAATCATTCTGGCCAATCACAGGGGGGAAGTCCTCTGGGCAAGGCGAATAGGGCAGGACTCCTGGCAGTTCCCTCAAGGTGGTATCAAGCACAACGAATCACCGGAGGAGGCTCTCTACAGGGAGCTGGCAGAGGAAATTGGTCTCGGGACAGACGATGTGGAAGTCATCAGCTGCACCCGTGGCTGGCTGAGATACCGCCTCCCTCGCAGGATGGTGCGGCACAATTCGCACCCGATCTGCGTGGGACAAAAACAGAAATGGTTCCTGCTGAGGATGCTTTCGCCGGATGCGCAGGTACGCGTAGACGGCACAGACTCACCGGAATTCGACGGCTGGCAGTGGGTCAGTTACTGGTACCCGCTAGGGCAGGTCGTCTCGTTCAAACGTGAAGTCTATCGACGTGCGCTGCGAGAACTCGCGCCGCGGCTGTTCTATAACATGGAGCAGTGGCACCGGAGCGAGCAGGCCCGGCGTACGAAGGATCAACAGAAATGACGGATTGAAGCCGCCATGCTGAGCATACTGCGAAGTCTTGTACAAGAGGTAAACAGCGCCCGCGATTTGCAGGAGGCGCTGGATATCATCGTTTCGCGGGTGCAGAAAGCCATGGACACCGAAGTATGTTCGGTTTACCTGCTTGATCCGGCCACTAACCGCTACATACTGATGGCCACAGAGGGCCTGTACCAACAAGCTGTCGGGCAGGTCAGCCTGGGCTATTCCGAGGGCCTGATCGGCCTGGTGGGCTCCCGCGAAGAGCCCATCAACCTTGAGGATGCCCCTTCGCACCCCCGTTACCGCTATTTTCCGGAGACCGGTGAAGAGCGTTTCCGCTCGTTCCTCGGTGTGCCCATCATTCACCATCGCCGTGTTCTCGGTGTTCTGGTCGTCCAGCAACGGGAAAGTTCACGCTGTTTTGATGAAGGCGAAGAGGCCTTCCTGGTAACCGTGTCGGCGCAGTTGGCCGGAGTGATCGCCCACAGCGAGGCAACAGGCGCTATCAGCGGCCTTTCCCTGACGGGTGAAGAGGCAACGGATGTCAGTTTCAGTGGTGTGCCCGGCGCGCCCGGTGTTGCCATCGGCAAGGGCGTAGTGGTCTACCCGGCGGCGGATCTGGACGTTGTACCGGAAAAACCCACCGATGATGTCGAGCTGGAATTGTCGTTGTTCAATGGCGCGGTCACCGCGGTTCGCGAAGACATTGAGCGGGTTGCGGCCCGGCTGGCTTCGCAGCTGCGCCCCGAAGAGCAGGCCCTGTTTGACGTCTATCTTCGCATGCTTGGTGACGATGCCATGCCGGGCGAGGTGTCCAACCGCATCAAGGAAGGTTTCTGGGCCCAGGGCGCCCTGAAGCAGGTGGTGCAGCAGTATGTGCGCCACTTTGAAATGATGGAAGACCATTACCTGCAGGAGCGGGCGGTGGATATCCGTGACCTGGGCCGCCGTTTGCTGTCCCACCTGCAGGAAGGGGAGCAGAAAGACACGGTTTATCCCGATAACACGGTACTGGTCAGCGAAGAGCTGACCCCGGCCATGCTTGGAGAGGTCCCCAAGGGGAAACTGGTCGGTCTGGTGTCGGTGAAGGGGTCGAGCAACTCCCACGTCGCCATTCTTGCCCGCGCCATGGGTGTGCCAACGGTCATGGGGCTGGTGGATATTCCGGTGAACCAGCTGGATGGCAAGGATCTGATTGTCGATGGCTTTGAAGGGCAGATCTTTGCGTCGCCCTCTGCGGATTTGCGGAATTTCTACCAGGAGATCTGTGAAGAGGAAGATGAGCTGGTCAAAGGGTTGGAGGCGCTGCGGGACTTGCCGTGCGAAACCACGGATAACCATCGCGTATCGTTGCTGGTGAACACCGGGCTGATGACCGATGTGGTGCGCTCGCTCAGCCACGGTGCCGAGGGTATCGGCCTGTACCGCACGGAAGTGCCTTTCATGATCAAGGACCGCTTCCCCTCTGAACATGAGCAAAGGGAGTACTATCGCGAGCAACTGGAAGCGTTTGCTCCGAACCCGGTCACCATGCGCACGCTGGACATCGGCGGCGACAAGGCCCTGACCTACTTCCCGATTCAGGAAGAGAATCCCTTTCTGGGCTGGCGTGGTATCCGCGTAACCCTGGACCATCCGGAGATTTTTCTGGTCCAGGTGCGGGCGATGCTCAAGGCGAGCGAGGGTTTGAACAACCTTCAGATCATGTTGCCGATGATCAGCAATATTTCCGAAGTGGAAGAGTCGCTGCACCTGATCTACAGGGTGTACCACGAGGTCAGGGAAGAGGGCTTCAACATTCACATGCCCAAGGTAGGGGTGATGGTTGAAATACCGGCTGCGGTATACCAGATTCGGGAGCTGGCGGATCGTGTCGATTTCCTGTCCGTTGGGTCCAACGACCTGACCCAGTACCTGCTGGCGGTGGATCGCAATAACCCGCGTGTGGCCCAGCTTTATCATTCCTATCATCCAGCCGTGTTGCAGGCACTTGTTCGGGTTGCCCAGGATGCTCATGCGGTGGGCAAACCGGTGGGCATCTGTGGCGAACTGGCGGGGGACCCGGGTGGTGCCCTGCTGCTGATGGCCATGGGGTACGACTCCCTGTCCATGAATGCGGCCAGCCTGCCCAAGGTCAAGTCGGTCATCCGCAGTGTCAGCCGCGAATGGGCAGCCCAGTTACTTGAGGATGTGCTCTTGCTGGACTCACCCCATGTTATCAAGAGCTGTGTGGACTTGGCGCTTCGCAATGCCGGCTTTGGTCGTTATCTGCGGCCGGGCAAGTCAAGCTCTGTAGCCCATGCCGAAAAGGCCCTTTCCTGATGGCTTGCGACCACCGGCACCCATATAGGGTGTGCACTCTAAAATGGCCTGTTACGGTAGCCGGTATTAGCCAACAGTACCCGCAAGGGGATAACGAATAATGGCAACGACCACAGCAATCAAGCCCCGCCCCCGCATCGGTCTCGCACTGGGAGGCGGTGGTCCTCTGGGCGGTATCTACGAAATCGGGGCATTGCGTGCGCTTGATGAGGCACTGGACGGGCTCGATTTTAACGACATTGATGTGTATGTCGGCGTGAATGCCGGGTCTTTTGTGGCTGCCAACCTGGCCAATCAGATGACGACGGCCCAGTTGTGCCGTATTTTTGTGCGCAACGAGGCAGAAGTTCACCCATTTCATCCGGAAGTATTCTACCGGCCGGCGTTCCGGGAACTGGGCGGCCGATTTCTGGCGGTGCCCGGTCTGGTCACCACTGCGGTTCGCCGGTTTATAAATAACCCCTATGACCAGAGCTTGCTGGAAGCGATGACGATCCTTGCGCAGGCTGCGCCAGCCGGGTTGTTCGACAACGAGGGCCTGCATGAATACCTGCAGCGGGCCTTTACCATGCTGGGCCGTACCAATGATTTCCGGCAGCTTCGTCGCAGCTTGTACATTGTGGCGGCGGACGTGGAAAGTACCGAGGCCGTCTGTTTCGGTGCCCCGGGCTTTGACCATGTGCCTATTTCCAGGGCGATCCAGGCCAGCATGTCTTCCCCTGGCATCTATGTTCCGGTCACCATCGACGGGCGTTACTATGTAGACGGCACCCTGAGAAAAGGCCTGCATGCCTCTGTCGCTTTCGAAGATGGAGCGGATCTGGTTTTTGCAGTGAATCCCCAGGTGCCGATCGATGCCAGTGCGGCGGTTCGTGCCGGCACCATGGCGCCAGGGGAACTGACCCGCTCCGGCATGCCCCGTCTCTTGTCCCAGATGTTCCGCACCATGGTTTATTCCCGCATGCAGTCCGGTATTGCCCAGTATGCGCGGGATTATCCTGACAAGGATATCCTGCTGTTTGAACCGACCCGGGACGATGCCAAGCTGTTTTTCTCGAACGTGTTCAGTTTCCAGTCCCGCCGCATGGTGTGTGAGCACGCCTACCAGATGACCCGGCGTGACCTGTTGAATCGTGCGGATGAACTGGAGCCCAAGCTGGCGAAGTATGGTATCCGCCTGCGCAGAGACCGCCTGGAAGATGAACAGCGCACCATCAGCACCAGTCTGTATGGTG
Source organism: Marinobacter sp. SS13-12 (assembly GCF_030227115.1). NCBI lineage: Bacteria > Pseudomonadati > Pseudomonadota > Gammaproteobacteria > Pseudomonadales > Marinobacteraceae > Marinobacter > Marinobacter sp. SS13-12. The sequence goes on along the minus strand of NZ_JASSUA010000006.1, from coordinate 78,973 downwards.
AGATGTTGCCGCTCTATGTGGCAAAGGGGCGCAAAAAGAAAGCCCAGAAAGGTCGTTTGGCGACCGGGCTGGATAATGTTACCGAGCTTTTCAACAAGGCACTTTGAAGGGTACTGAAGTATGAGCAGGGGCGGCCGGAAGGCACGCCCCGCTTGAACGAAGCCCGGCTCAGAGAATATAGCGGCTGAGGTCTTCGTCCTCCGCCAGTTCGCCCAGCTTCTCATCCACAAACGCCGCGGTTACTTCGAAGGTTTCGGTAACCTGGTCACCGGCTTCAAACGACAGACTTTCCAGCAGCCGCTCCAGCACCGTATGCAGGCGTCGGGCACCGATATTCTCGGTGGTTTCGTTGACCTTGTAGGCAACTTCCGCGATACGGGCGATGGCGTCTTCCGTGAACGTCAGCGTGACGCCTTCAGTGGCCATCAGTGCCTCGTATTGCTGCACCAGCGAAGCATCCGGCTCGGTCAGGATGCGCTTGAAGTCGTCCGGGGTCAGCGCCTGCAGTTCAACCCGGATTGGCAGACGGCCCTGTAGCTCCGGGATCAGGTCTGACGGCTTGGATAGATGGAAGGCACCGGATGCGATGAACAGAATGTGATCGGTGCGCACCGCGCCATACTTGGTGCTGACGGTACTGCCTTCAATCAGCGGCAGAAGGTCTCGTTGCACGCCTTCACGGGAAACGTCTGACGAGGTATTTTCTGAGCGCTTGGCCACCTTGTCGATTTCATCGAGAAAGACAATGCCGTTCTGTTCAACACTCAGTATGGCCTTTTGCTTGATCTCTTCTTCGTTAACCAGTTTTGCCGCTTCCTCATCGCGAACCTGCTTCATGGCATCCGCCACTTTCATCTTGCGGGTCTTGCGCTTTTCCGAGGACATGCTTGAGAACATGTTCTGCAGCTGGCTGGTCATCTCCTCCATACCGGGAGGCGCCATGATTTCAACGCCGGCACCGCTATTGCGCAGGTCAACTTCGATCTCCTTGTCGTCCAGTTCACCCTCACGCAGTTTCTTGCGGAACAACTGGCGAGTTGAGGAGTCGTCAGTTCTCTGGCTGTCTTCCTTGAGATCCCGGGGTGGCGGTAGAAGGGCATCCAGGATGCGTTCCTCGGCAGCGTCCATGGCGCGATGCTCGTGGCGTTTCATTTCCTTCTCGCGCAGCATCTTGATGGCCATATCCGCCAGGTCGCGGATAATGGACTCCACGTCCCGGCCTACGTAGCCCACTTCAGTAAACTTGGTGGCTTCCACTTTCAGAAAGGGGGCGTCCGCCAGTTTGGCAAGCCTGCGCGCTATCTCGGTTTTACCGACACCGGTGGGGCCAATCATCAGAATATTCTTCGGTGTGATTTCCTCGCGCAGCCCGCTTTCCAGCTGCATCCGACGCCAGCGGTTGCGCAGGGCAATGGCAACGGAGCGTTTGGCCTCTTCCTGGCCCACGATGTGTTTGTTGAGCTCGTGAACAATTTCACGGGGGGTCATTGCAGACATGCTAGCTCCGGATCAGTCGTTGGCTGACAGCACTTCAAGGGTGCGATTGTGGTTGGTGTAGATGCAGATGTCGGCCGCGATATCCAGGCCCTTCTCCACAATCTCGCTGGCTTTCAGGTCGGTGTTCTCCAGCAGGGCCCTCGCTGACGCCTGGGCAAACGGGCCACCGGAGCCAATGGCGATCAGCCCCTGCTCCGGTTCGATCACGTCACCGTTGCCAGTGATGATCAGAGACGCCGTCTTGTCGGCAACTGCCAGCAGGGCTTCCAGCCGGCGCAGGGCACGATCCGTGCGCCAGTCCTTCGCCAGCTCCACTGCCGCACGGGTGAGGTTGCCCTGGTGTTTTTCCAGCTGGGCCTCGAAGCGTTCAAACAGTGTAAAGGCATCGGCTGTGCCGCCTGCGAAGCCGGCCAGCACCTGGTCGTTATAGAGTCGGCGAACCTTGCGGGCATTGCCCTTCATTACGGTATTGCCGAGGGAGACCTGGCCGTCGCCACCCATGGCAACTTCGTCGTCACGCCTGACAGAAAGTATGGTAGTCATTCTGGCTCCACTTGCCTGATAGAAAACAGTATTCAGCAGTTATGGAGGCGGGTGCCCGGTTTTCAAGGGCTGGAAGCAAGAGAGAGTCCGGAGGGCCGTTCAGCCCTCCTTGGGGATTTTCCGGACCAGCGGCTGGATGTTCAGCTTGACCAGTTTGTCGATGGCGGCGTTCATCTGGCTGCGGGAGCTGAACGGACCCACATTGACTCGATACCAGGTGCTGCCGCTGTCAAGGTCAATGCGTTTGACCTTGGCTCGCAAGCCCTGGAAGGCAATCTCTGCGCGCTGTCTTTCCGCATCTTCCTGTTTACGAAAGGAGCCGGTTTGCACGAGGTAATCAAACGTTTGCTGACTGGGCCCCGGGGTATATTCTTCCACGTCTGGCGGAATAACTTCGGAGTCGGGCAGCATATCGTAGAAGCGAAACCCCGGTTTTTCATCACTGGCGGTAGTGTCCGGTGCCTGTTCCTCGGTCGCAGGTGGCTGAGCCGGCGCCCTTTTTGATGGCTGCTGGTCGGGTGTTGGCAGGGAATTCAGATAGGCAATAAAGCCGATAAATCCACCAACGGCTGCCAGTGACAGTATCCAACGTAAGGACAGGCCGCCATGTTGGGCCTTCGCCGCTGCCGGGCGTTTGGCCGGCGGTTTTTGCCTCCGCGCCGGTCTCGCAGCTTTGGTCGGTGTTGCCGACTTGCTGGCCGGTCTGTGTTTGCGGGCGTAATCTCGGGACATGCCGGGTGATTTCCTGTTGCTTGCCTGGGTGTTCAGATCTGTGGCGAAGAGCCGTAACCGCTACATTTCTTCCGGTGCACTCACCCCTAGCAGGTCAAGGCCATTGGCAATCACCTGTCTGATAGCAAGATACAACGTTACCCGCGCATCCCGCACTGCCGTATCCTCGATCAACACCTTGTGGGCGTTGTAATAGGTGTGGAACTGCCCGGCCAGGTCCCGCAGGTAATGGGTAAGATGATGTGGCTCCCGCAGCTTCGCGGAACTCTCGATCAGCTCAGGGTATTTTGCCAACTGATTTGCCAGATCCTTCTCTTCATCAAGCGTCAGCAGGGACAGGTCGCCCACACACTCGTTCAATCCGCGCTCAACCCCTTCCTCTTTCAGCTTTCTCAGTACACTGCAGATCCGCGCATGGGCATACTGGATGTAATAGACCGGATTTTCATTGGTCTGGGAGCGCGCCAGGTCGATATCGAAGGTCAACTGGGAATCCACCCGGCGTGCCGCCAGGAAAAAGCGGGTAGCGTCACGGCCCACTTCGTCGATCAGGTCTCGAACGGTGACGTAGCTGCCAGCCCGCTTGGAAATCTTCACTTCCTGGCCGGAACGGGTCACCATCACCATCTGGTGCAGTACGTAGTCTGGCCAGCCCTGAGGGATGCCGGCGTTCAGCGCCTGCAGGCCGGCACGAACCCGGGTGACGGTGGAGTGATGGTCTGCGCCCTGTTCATTGATGACGGTGGTAAACCCCCGCTGCCACTTGTCCAGGTGATAGGCCACATCGGGCAGGAAGTAGGTGTAGCCCCCGTCCTTCTTGCGCATCACGCGGTCTTTATCGTCACCGAACTCGGTGGTTTTCAGCCACATGGCGCCTTCGTGTTCGTAGGTATAACCGTTTTCCTGCAGTCGCTCGACAGTCTGCTCCACCTTGCCATCCTCATACAGGGATGACTCCAGGAAGTAGACGTCGAACTCCACCCCAAAGGCTTTCAGGTCCAGGTCCTGTTCACGGCGCAGGTAAGCAACGGCGAATTCCCGGATGGCTTGCTGATCGTCCGGGTCAGCCTTGCCGGTGACTTCCCGGTCGTCCGCGGTAACGGTTTCCCCGGCCATGTATGCATTGGCCACGTCTGTGATGTAAGCACCACGGTAGCCGTCGGCGGGCCAATTATCGTCTTCTGGTGTCAGCCCTTTTACCCGCGACTGAACGGACAGCGCCAGGTTGTTGATCTGGGCACCGGCGTCGTTGTAGTAAAACTCACGGGTAACGTCGTAACCGTTGGCTTCCAGCAGGCGGCTCAGGCAGTCACCGATAGCGGCACCGCGGCCGTGACCCACATGAAGGGGGCCGGTGGGGTTGGCAGACACAAACTCCACCTGAACCTTTTCATTCTTCCCACTGTTATTGCGGCCGTATTGTCCGGCCTGGGCAAGAGTCGTGTTTACCACCTCAAAAGCGCTGGCGGTGCTCATGAAAAAGTTGATAAACCCCGGACCGGCAATCTCCACCTTCTCCACCGCTGCACTTTCCGGCAGTCTTTCCACCAGTGCCTCTGCCAGCTTTCGCGGCGGACAGCCGGCCGCCTTTGACGCTACCAGGGCAATGTTGCAGGCGTAGTCACCATGGGATTTGTCCTTGGTGTTGCCTACCTGCGGTGTGAAAGTCTGGTCTGCGGGCAGTGTGCCTTCGGATTGAAGGGTCGCCAGTGCAGACTGGAGCAGTTCGGATACGGTCTCTTTCATGCTGTCGGATGACTCGGGTTACAGGAGAATTGGAGAACGGCGGCAAGCAGCCCGCCGGGGAATCGAAGGGCGCTATTATCGCGGAAAGTGTCGCTGCAAGCAAAAGCCGCGAGTCTGACTTTTATAGAATTACCCAGTCTCCTGGGGGTCTACATCAATCATCCATTTCAGGCCCGAAGGCTGTTTGCTTTGGTCCAGTGTTTCGCAAATGCGGGCTAGCTGGCGGTTCAGGTGTTTGCGATTGTTGCAGAGCAGAACCAGTTGCGCTCGGTGTCGATCAGCCCGGCGGGCTATCAGAGCGGGGAGGGGGCCCCAGATTTCAATCCTGCTGGAGAGCGCCTGTGGCTTGATGCTGTCGAGTAGCTGAAGGCTCTTTTCCATGGTTTCCGCCTCTGCCCTGAAAATGGCCATGGCGCGGTAGGGCGGCAGCTGTCCGGTTTCCCGCTCGGCGAGCATCTGGTCAGCAACGGGGAGGTAGTAACCTTCGGCCAGAGACCGCAGCAGTGGGTGGTCGCTGTGGCAGGTCTGTATCAGTACTTCACCGGATTTTTCTCCGCGGCCTGCTCGTCCACTGACCTGAAGCAATGTCTGGATCAACTGTTCAGGCGCGCGGAAGTCCACGCTGAATAGGCCGCCGTCTGCATTGACCACAACCACTAAGGTGACGTTCGGAAAGTCATGCCCCTTGGCCAGCATTTGTGTGCCTACCAGAATGCAGGGGCGCCCGCTGTTCACTTTTTCGAGAATGCCCTGAATGCTGCCTTTACGCTGGGTGCTGTCCCGGTCTACCCGTACCACAGGCGTATCAGGGAACTGCGTGGTCAGAATGTCTTCGGTGCGCTCGGTACCCTGGCCGACCGGTTTGAAGGCGTCGCTGTTGCACTTCGGGCAGTGGTCCGTGGCTGCGGCCTGGAAATCGCAATGGTGACAGCGCATGGCGCGATCGCGGCGGTGATAGGTAAGGCGTGTGTCGCACCGGGGGCATTCAACCATGTGGCCGCAGTCAAAACACATCATGATGGGGGCGAACCCCCTGCGGTTTACGAACACCAGTGCCTGCTGGCCATCCTGGAGGCATTTTTCTATAGCTTGCAGGGCAGGCCGGGACAGTCCGCCTTCTAGCGGGCGGCTGCGGATATCCAAAAGCTTGATGTGTGGGGGTCGGGCGTTGCCTGCCCGTTCTTCCAGTTTGATCAGCGAGTACTTGCCGGTAAGGGCGTTATGATATGACTCCATGGAAGGTGTGGCTGAGCCAAGAATGACGGGGCAGTTGTTGAGATGAGCACGATAGACTGCGGTATCTCGCCCAGAGTAACGAAACCCCTCTCCCTGCTTGTAGGAGCTGTCGTGCTCTTCATCCACGATGATGGTTTTCAGGTTGGTAAAGGGCAGTAATACGGCGGAACGGGTCCCGATCATGATAACCGGTTCTCCGCTGCGGACCTTGAGCCAGGTGGATACCCGCTCCCCATCATTCAGGGCCGAATGCCACACCACGATACGTGACCCGAAGTAATGCTGAAAACGCGCGACGGTTTGGGGAGTCAGGTTGATTTCCGGCACTAACACCAATGCCTGCCCCCTGTCACCGAGGAAGTGCTTCAGATAATAAAGGTAAAGCTCGGTTTTGCCGCTTCCGGTGATGCCGTATAACAGGGACGCAGCAAAGCCATTTTCAGGCAGGGGAAGCTGGTCTGCAGCATCAAGCTGTGCCTCGGAAAGCTTGGGGATCCGGTTGCGGATCTCGGCGGGCACGCCGGCAGACTCAGGCTGCGAGGCTTCAACTATAAGCTCCTTGCCCTGAAGGCTCTTGATCTGAGGCTGGGTGAAACCTGCCTGCACGATCTGTCTGGCGCTGACGCTTCCCGGCTGGCGTTGAAGCCAGGCGAGAAGTTCTCTTTGTCTTGTTGCATTGCCAGGCAGAACAGCAGGGTCACCGCAGGCTTGCCAGTAGGCCTCTTTTTTCTCAACTGCCGGCCGTCCGCGTCTAAGAGCCGGTGGTAGTGCGGTAAAAAGGCATTCACCCAGGGGGTGCTGGTAGTAATCCGCCGCCCAGCTCAGCAGCTGTAACGTTTCTTTTGGCAGTGCGGGCCATTCTTCGCAGGCCGACGTTACCGGTTTCAGGGTAATACCCTCTGGCGGTTGGGCCTCCGTGTCGGCGACCAGTCCGGTGGCGGACTGCCGCCCAAAGGGCACCGTCACGCGCTGGCCCTTTTGCAGAACCATGTGGTCCGGCACCAGGTAATCAAACAGCCGCCGGAGAGGACGGTTCAGTGCTATGCGCGCGGTTCGGGGCACATGGGGCTCCATGGGGGTTAAGGTGTCACGGTATCTGCCTATCCTGTTCTATGCCTTCAAAGCAGCGCATCCCTAAGGGGCGGGACGATTAAGGCGGTCCGGGGCTTGCCTGATACCATAATTGCAAGTAAGATTCGCGGTCTGTTTCCGGCAGGGCATGATTGTGCCCCGTCTTGTCAATTGATTCAAACGTGCGGTGCCTGACACCCGGAGCGATTCGGGCTCCCGTGATCAGGTAGCGGCATGACCCGACAGAGGTTCGCCATGAAAGAAGGTATTCACCCCAAGTACGAAGACATCAACGTTACCTGCTCCTGCGGTAACGTCTTCAAGACCCGCTCTACCTACACTCAGGATCTGCAGCTGGATGTGTGTTCCCAGTGCCACCCATTCTACACTGGCAAGCAGAAAGTGATGGATACCGGCGGCCGCATCGATCGCTTCCAGAAGCGCTTCGGTGGTCGTATCGGCGGCAAGAAAGACTGATCCGGGTACTGATGTCGAAAAAAGCGCCTTTCGGGGCGCTTTTTTTGTGTCTGTCGGTTGTTCCTACGGGCGCCATTTTATGGGCGTGTACGCAAAATGGCTTATTGACTGGTCACGAAATGGCCAGTTGGGCCTTGTCTGATACAGACCTTCGCGCCATAATGTCGCGCTCCGCTGGGCAAGGCCCGGTGGCTTTTACCTCTTAAACGTGACAAACGGAACAGTGGCAATGTCTCAAGATCTGAAAGAAGCAGCCCTTGAATATCACGCCAAGCCGCGGCCTGGTAAGCTGAGTGTTGAAATCACCAAGCCCACCAAGACCTCCCGCGACCTTTCCCTGGCGTACAGCCCCGGGGTTGCAGAGCCGGTCCGCGAGATCGCGAAGGACCCAGAGAACGCATACAAATATACTGCCAAGGGTAACCTGGTCGCCGTTATTTCTGACGGCTCCGCTATTCTTGGTCTGGGTAACCTCGGCCCCCTGGCGAGCAAGCCGGTAATGGAAGGCAAGGGCGTACTGTTCAAGCGCTTTGCCGGCATTGACGTCTTCGATATCGAAGTCAATTCCGAAAGTCCCCAGGCATTTATCGAAACTGTTGAGCGTATTGCTGACACCTTCGGCGGCATTAACCTGGAAGATATCAAGGCTCCCGAGTGTTTTGAAATTGAGCGGGCCCTGATTGAGAAGTGCAATGTGCCCGTCTTCCACGATGATCAGCACGGTACCGCCATCGTAACGGCAGCCGGCATGATTAACGCACTTGAGCTTCAGGGCAAGAAGATTGAAGAAGCGAAGGTCGTGTGTCTTGGTGCTGGTGCGGCCGCCATCGCCTGCATGAAGCTGCTGATCAGCTGCGGTGTGCGCTCCGAGAATATCTTCATGCTGGATCGTAAGGGTGTAATTCACTCTGGCCGTGAAGACCTGAACCAGTACAAGGCGATGTTCGCCAATGACACCGACAAGCGCACGCTTGATGATGCGATGGATGGTGCCGATGTATTCCTTGGTCTTTCTGGTCCCGATCTGGTAACTGCTGAACAGCTCAAGCTGATGGCGCCGAATCCGATCGTGTTTGCCTGCTCTAACCCGGATCCGGAAATCAGCCCGGAAGTGGCTCTGGCCACCCGTGATGACCTGATCATGGCAACAGGTCGTTCCGATTACCCGAATCAGGTAAACAATGTGCTGGGCTTCCCGTTTATCTTCCGGGGTGCTCTGGACGTGCGGGCGACTGCGATCAATGAAGAAATGAAAGTGGCGGCGGTTCACGCGATTCGCGAACTGGCCAAGGAGCCGGTTCCTCAGGAAATCTGTGAAGCCTATGACGTTGCAAGCTTTGAGTTTGGTCGGGAATACATCATTCCCAAGCCGATGGATGTGCGCCTGCTGGAAGTTGTTCCAGCTGCGGTTGCGCGTGCAGCAGTTGACTCAGGCGTGGCTCGCAATGGCTATCCCGCCCATTACCCGCTGAAGTCGATGGACGATATCATCTGATATAGCTATAGCGTCCCCGGGCTTTCCGGCAATAAAAAAAACCGGCGGAGACAATTCCGCCGGTTTTTTTATGTTCGTGATTTTTATCTTCGAAAAAACGGGCTTGCCAGACAGATCAGAAAATCTGCCTGGACAGGCCGCCATCGTCGCCGTTTTCACTGCCACCAGATGACTCGTCCTGCGGATCGAGTGCCGGTGGTGCATCTTCTTCTTTGAACAGTTCGAACATCGCACCTTCCTGTCCGGGGCGTGCGCGCTTGCCGGTTTCCGGGTCGATGCGGATGTTCACAATGCCGTTGGGTCTGGGCATCAGTGAGGGTGGCTCACCTTCAAGAGCCACCTTCATATAATCGAGCCAGACCGGCAGGGCTGTACTGGCGCCGAATTCACGGCGGCCGAGCGGTTGTGGCTGGTCAAAACCGACCCAGACCGTGGTGGCTATGTCGTGGTTGAAACCGCCAAACCAGGTATCGCGCTGTTCGTTGGTGGTGCCAGTCTTGCCGCTGATGTCGTCCCTTCCCAGAGCCAGGGCGCGTCTGCCGGTTCCAAGCCTGATAACGTCCCGCATCATTGAGTGCAGGATGTACACCGAGCGCTCATCCGCAAGCCTTCTTGAAATGCGCGCATTGCGATCGTCTGCTTCAATCTCTGCCTGTGCCTGCTCGCAGTTGTCTTCACAAAGGATGACCTCGGGCGCTTCAAACACGTCTTCGCCATTGACATCGGAAATGCTGCTGACGAGGTAGGGTTCGACGTCATAACCACCGTTGGCGATGACTGCGAAGCCGCGGGCCAGATCCATTGGGGTCAGCAGCCCGCTTCCCAGTGACAGGGACAGGTCTTTTTGCATGTCTTCGGTGGGTATCCGCAGTTGGTCCAGGTAGTCAATGGTGTTCTGTATTCCGAGGTCCCTCAGAAGGCGCACGGAGACCAGGTTTCGTGAACGATACAGAGCTTCTCTCAGCCGGGTAGGGCCGTAAAATTGCCCTGAGGAGTTTTGTGGTCGCCACGCTGTTTCCAGTTCGGAGTCGTCGAAGACGATGGGTGCATCGTTATAGATCGTTGCCGGAGTCATACCCTGTTCCAGGGCGCTGAGATAAAGAAACGGCTTGAACGTTGAGCCTGGCTGTCTCTTTGCCTGGGTTGCCCGATTATACTTGTTCTGGCTGAAGCTGTAGCCGCCGGCAAGAGCCTCAATGGCGCCTGTTTCCGCATCAAGTGATATCAGCGCACCCTGAACCCTGGGAACCTGTGACAGGGCAACCCGCCTGACGTCGGGTATCTCTCCGACTGGCTGGTTGATGTCTTCTCCGGAATCATCCTCATTATTCCCGGTTGGCTGCTCGGGCGTCATGATCACCATGGGTTTTACATAGACGACATCACCCGCTGAGACCACATCAGAGGGTTTCTCGGGTTCCGGGCCGGTGAGGTTTTCGGTCTTGTACCGTTTGGCCCATGTCATGGTATTGAATGCCATCACCGACTCGCCCAGTCCGCGGGCGTGAAGGTCAACCTCATTGTCTTCGTCTCTCACATTGGTGACAACGGCAGGAACGAGCTCCGCTACGCGGGGGTAATTGGCCATCAGGTTATCGAGGTTGTCCGGGGCCAGCTCGTCTTCGCCAACCTGACCAATCGGGCCGCGGAAGCCGTGGCGCTGATCGTACTCTTCCAGGCCTTTTCGTAGTGCCAGGGTGGCTTCACGCTGTTTCTCGCTGTCCACGGTAAGTTGTACCGTATAGCCATCGGTGTAGGCCGCATCCCCGAATCGTCTGACCATGTCTGCGCGCGCCATCTCCGCCACGTAGTCGGCGTCCACCTCTGTGGAAGCGGCATTGAAGCTCGCGGTCAGCGGGGCAGTGGAGGCCAGTTCGTAGGCGTCTGGCGTAATGTACTTCAGGTCCCGCATGCGGCCCAGGATCCAGTTTCTGCGAGCTTCAGCGCGACTTGGATTGGCAAGCGGGTTGTAAGCCGAAGGTGCCTTGGGTAGGCCGGCCAGCATGGCCATCTCCGCCAGTGAAAGTTCAGTCACGGACTTGTCATAGTAAACCTGGGCGGCGGCGGCAATCCCGTAGGCACGATTGCCCAGGTAAATCTTGTTGAGATAGAGCTCGAGAATGCGGTTTTTATCCAGTTCACGCTCGATCTGAAGAGCCAGAAGTATCTCGTTGAACTTGCGAATAAACGTCCGGTCGCGTGACAAAAAGTAATTTTTTGCAACCTGCATTGTGATGGTACTGCCCCCTGACTGGATCTCTCCGGTGGAGACCAGTTCGATGGCAGCCCGCATCAGGCCTTTGAAGTCGACCCCGAAGTGCTCGTAAAAACGGGCGTCTTCAGCCGCCAGAAAGGCATGTAACTGAATTGTAGGGATCTGTTCGATTGTGATAGGTGCCCTTCTCTTTTCACCGAATTCTGCTATTAATCTCTCGTCTGCGCTGTACACCCGCAATGGGGTCTGCAGCTTGATGTCCAGGAGCTGATCGACAGGAGGTAGCCCCGGACGGAGATAAAGGTAAAATCCTGACGCCACGATTGTGGCGAGACTGAAACCAGTGAGAAAAAGCCATGCAAACAGGCGAGATGTACGTAACAAATGAGACATTTTTTTCTGACAACTGTTGGATATAGGTCTATCATTTGAGAAATTGCTTTAGGAAGGGCGAGCCACTTCCCGGGTGCAATGTTTCCCAATTTAAAGAAGAACGGGCATTGTAGACGGAAAACTGAAGAAATTCTCTTAAATAAAAAACACATATGAAAGAGCTCCGTCGGGAGTTTTCATAACCCGGTGCATGTAACCAGGTATAGGGTGAGCGCGTGTTCGGATTGTTCGGAAAAAAATCCAGTGCAGTACTCGGCGTGGATGTAAGTTCCAGCTCGGTCAAGTTACTGGAATTATCAAAGCAGGGTGACCGCTACAAGGTCGAGAGCTACGCAGTTGAGCCTTTGCCGGCAAACGCTGTCGTAGAAAAAAACATCACGGATGTCGAGGCGGTGGGCGAAGTGCTCAAGCGCGTCGCGTCCAAATCCCGCACAAGCGTCAAGCAGGTAGCTGTGGCTGTCTCCGGTTCCGCCGTTATTACCAAGCTGATCCAGATGGACGGCGGTCTTAACGAGTTCGAGATGGAAGACCAGATCACACTCGAAGCTGACCAGTACATTCCGTATCCACTGGATGAAGTGGCTATCGACTTCGAGGTACAGGGGCCGTCGGAAACCAATCCCGATCAGGTTGATGTGCTTCTTGCCGCATGCAGGAAGGAAAACGTCGATATCCGCGAGGACGCGCTCGAGATTGCCTCGTTGACCACCAAGATAGTGGATGTTGAGGCCTACGCCCTTGAGCGCGCCTATTCACTTATCGAGCCCCAGCTTGATTCCCAGGGTGAAGAGCTTGTGGTTGCGATCGTGGATGTGGGTGCAACCATGACGACGCTCAGTGTGCTGGCTGAAGGCAAAACCGTATACACCCGCGAACAGATCTTCGGCGGCAAGCAGCTTACCGAAGAAATCCAGCGTCGTTACGGGCTGTCTCTGGAAGAGGCGGGCCTTGCAAAGAAGCAGGGCGGCCTGCCGGACGACTATGACTCCGAGGTGCTGACACCGTTCCGTGAAGCAGTCGTTCAGCAGGTTGCCCGGGCACTCCAGTTCTTCTTTGGCGCAAGTCAGTACAATGCGGTTGACTACGTGGTCCTGGCAGGCGGTACGGCATCGATCCAGGGGCTGACAGAGATGGTTGAGGAAAAAACAGGCACGCCAACGCTGGTCGCAAATCCGTTTGCAGACATGGCGGTTGGTTCCCGAGTGAACGCATCCTCGCTGAGCAATGATGCGCCGTCACTCATGATTGCCTGCGGGCTGGCAATGAGGAGCTTTGACTGATGGCAAAGATTAACCTCAGACCCTGGCGCGAAGAACTCCGGGCAGAAAAACAGAAACAGTTCGTGGTCATGATTCTGGGCGCGGCCATTATTGCCGGTGGCCTGGTGTTCCTGTGGAAGACGGATATGGATAACCGTATCGCCTACCAGGAGTCCAGGAACGCCTACATCGAAACCGCGACCAAACAGCTCGACAAACAGATCAAGGAAATCGAGGATCTCAAGCGCAAGCGTGACGAGCTGCTTTCGCGAATGCAGGTGATCCAGGATCTCCAGGGCAAGCGGCCGGTCATTGTGCGGGTATTCGATGAGCTGGTTCGTACATTACCGGATGGTCTGTACTACACCAGCCTGAAGAAAACCGGCGAACGTGTGGACATTGTCGGTATGTCGGAGTCCAACAGCCGCATATCGGCTCTGATGAGGCGTTTTGAAGGGTCCGACTGGTTCAACGACCCGAACCTTTCGAATGTCGCCGCTGCCGATAGCGCCCGTGCCGGGTACAGCCAGTTCAACCTGTCGGTTCAACAACAAACACCAGAGCCCGAAGGGGAGGACAAGTAATGAGCCTCGCGGACTCACTTAAAAGCCTCAATGAATTTGATATTAACGATCTGGATGTCAATAACGCTGGCATCTGGCCGGCACCCATCAAGGCAATCGTTGCGCTGATTATTTTCGGCCTGATTCTCGGTGGTGGCTACTGGTTCTTCATCAAGGATCAGTATGCCCAGCTCGAGCGGGTCGAAAACACCGAGCAGGAGCTTCGTAAAACCTACGAGGACAAAGCCTATCAGGTCGCGAACCTCGAAGTCTTCAAGGCCCAGATGGAAGAAATGGAAGAAACGTTCGGCGCACTGGTGAGACAGCTTCCCAGTGAAACCGAGGTGCCGGGTCTGCTTGAAGACATCACCAATACGGCATTGGGTAGCGGCCTTGACCTGCAAGAGGTCAAACTGCAGGGAGAGCAGCAGCGGGATTTCTACGCAGAGCTTCCGATCAATATCCGGGTAACAGGCACCTATCACGAGCTGGCAAGTTTCGTCAGCAGTGTGGCGAGCCTGCCTCGTATTGTGACGTTGCACGATCTAACCATAGCACCAACTGGCGGTGACGGAGAGCAGCTGAATATGCAGGTTCTTGCACGTACCTACCGCTACCGGGCTGGAGAATGAGCATGGCGAGACAGCATGCGGCAAAGGCCTGGTTGGGTATTTGTCTGGTATCGTTCCTGACGGCGTGTTCCCAGGGTAATGGCTTTTCCGATCTGGACAAGTTTATGGCCGATACCCGGGCCAAGCCCCGTGGACACGTGGAGCCTTTGCCTGAGTTCAAGGCGTACGAGGCCTTCAGTTATTCGGCCGCGGATCGGAGGGCACCCTTTGAGCCGCCGATTGATGTTCAGCTCACCATGGTTGATCAGGAGCCGGAGAGCGATATTGAGCCGGATCTGGATCGGCCTAGAGAAGTTCTCGAAAACTTCGATCTGAAGGCGCTCAGCATGGTGGGAACCCTGAGTGATACCTCCGGAAGTCTGTTTGCACTGATCAGGGATAACGAAGGTGGTATCCACAGGGTGCGTACTGGCAACTACATGGGGCAGAACTATGGACGGATTATCGGTGTTAATGAAACCCGGGTTGAACTGATCGAGATCGTTCCCAACGGCCGGGGCGGATGGGTCGAGCGTCCACGCTCGCTGTCGCTGGATGAAAATGAAGGCTAAGGGAGCGGCAATATGACTATTGAAAAAAACATGCATGAACAAAAAGGTTTGGGGTCGAGGCTAGCGATGTTCAGAAAACTCAATGTATACGTCAGCGTGATTGCTTTTGGGTTGTTGTCCGGCCTGGCCAATGCGGTCACGCTGGAAGACGTGTCGTTTTCGTCGCTGTCCGGAGACCGGATTGAGGTGACGCTGAGATTTGACGGCCAGCCGCCGGAACCGAGCGGTTACACCATCGAGCGACCGGCAAGGATAGCAGTGGATCTTCGGGACACCAGCAGTGGGCTTGCCAGTCGCAATATTTCACTTGGCTCTGGCAATGCCCAGAGCATGACGGTGGTCGAAACCAAGGATCGCACACGCCTGATTTTCAACCTTGCGGAACTGGTGCCTTATCAAACGGTCCGTAACCAGAACAGCCTGGTTGTGACTATCGGTAGTGAAGGTGGTGGAATTGGCTCCACTGCAGCGGTTTCTTCGCCATCGTCCGGGGAATCGGGTGTGTCGTCCTCTTCGTCCGGCAACGGGCTTGCGGGCGTGGATTTTCGCAGAGGCAAGGACGGCGAAGGCCAGGTGATTGTTGATCTGGGCAGCGCCAGTACGCCGGTTGACCTTTCCGAGCTGGGCGGTCGAATCCGTTTGACGATGGATGGCACCAATGTGCCTGACAATCTTCGCCGCCGGCTTGATGTAACCGATTTCGCAACGCCGGTCACCCGTATCGACACCTTCACTGAAGATGGCAACGCAGTTGTAGAAATTCGCCCCGAGGGTAACTACGACTATATCGCTTACCAGTCCGGTTCCCGGTTTACGGTCAGCGTGGAAAAGCTGACGGAAGAAGAGGCCGAATCCCGCCGTGAAGAGAAATTCCCGTATACCGGCGATAAGCTCTCTTTGAACTTCCAGGATATCGAGGTGCGTTCGGTGCTGCAGCTGATTGCTGATTTTACCGGCCTGAATCTTGTGGCCAGTGATACGGTCAGTGGCAGCATTACCCTGCGTCTGCAGAATGTGCCCTGGGACCAGGCGCTGGATCTGATTCTGAAAACCAAGGGCCTGGACAAGCGCCAGATCGGCAATGTGCTTCTGGTGGCGCCCGCTGACGAGATTGCGGCCCGTGAAAAACTGGAGCTTGAAACGACCAAACAGATCGCTGAGCTGGCGCCGGTTCGTCTGGACATCATTCAGGTCAACTACGCCAAGGCCGCAGACGTTGTTTCCCTCATTGAAGCGGACGAGGAGTTGATCTCCTCCCGTGGCTTTGTTTCCTCGGATGCACGTACTAACACCATCAGCGTTCGCGAAACTTCGGAAAAGCTGGACGAAATCCGCCGTCTTGTTTCGACTTGGGATGTGCCGGTTCGTCAGGTTTCAATTGAAGCGCGAATTGTGCGGGCTCAGACGAATGTCGCTGAAAATCTGGGTGTTCGCTGGGGCGGCGCCGCCTATGATGTCAGAGGGGACGGTAGTGTGATTTCCGTGGGTGGCTCCCAGGGTGCGGTTGGTGAGGCACGTGATGCTGCCAATGGTGGAAGCAACACAATTACCTTCCCGGGTGCGCTGGCTGTGGACCTTGGTGTGAGTGGCCAAGGGGCATCCTCCTTTGCCCTTGGCTGGGGCAGTGACGACTTCCTTGTGGATCTGGAACTCTCTGCGCTGGAAAGTGACGGCCAGGCCGAAGTGGTTTCCCAGCCGCGCGTGGTAACCGCTGACCGCCAGACAGCCAAGATCAAGTCCGGTGAAGAAATCCCCTATCAGGAAGCCTCTTCCAGCGGTGCGACCTCGGTATCTTTCAAGGAAGCAGCACTGTCCCTTGAAGTAACTCCGCAGATAACGCCGGATGACAAGATTATCATGGACCTGGTGGTCAATCAGGATTCTCGGGGTGAGGTGACAGGCGGTATTCCATCAATAAACACCAACGAAGTGACTACTCAGGTTCTCGTAGGCAACGGCGAGACAGTGGTTCTGGGCGGTATCTTCCAGTCAGAGGTAGCCACCACTACCACGAAAACACCGTTCCTGGGTGATATTCCCTACCTGGGTCGCCTGTTCAAGCGTACCGAGCATATCGATGAGCGGAGCGAACTGCTGATCTTCATCACACCGAAGATCATCAAGAGTGACCTGATTCAATAATTCGGTCGCACCTGAGAAAAACCGCCGTCCACGTACGGCGGTTTTTTTTGCCTGTCCGTTTTTCGAATCTTATGGAAAGCGTTACCCTGTGCTATTCTCACCCGCCGGAATATAGATGAGCGGAAGTTATGTCCTTGCCAAAACGAGTAGTCCTTGTAGGCCCGATGGGGGCTGGCAAAAGCACGATTGGTCGCATGCTGGCCAAAGAGCTGGGCTATCGTTTTCTGGATTCCGATCGCATCATTGAGGAACGCTGCGGGGCGAATATTCCCTGGATTTTTGACGTAGAAGGTGAGGACGGTTTTCGCCAGCGTGAAACCGCGATGCTGGCGGAGTTGTCGGGGTATTCACAAACGGTACTGGCGACCGGCGGCGGAGCCGTAATGCGCGAGGAAAACCATGCTCATTTGAAGCGTGACGCGGTTGTCGTTTACCTGAAAACCTCGATAGAACAGCAGGTTGAAAGAACGCGGCGGGACAGAAACCGTCCTCTGCTGCAGAACGATGACCCCGAAGCTGTTCTGAGAAGCCTGTTCACTATCCGGGATCCGATATATACGGAACTCGCCGATGTTGTCATGTATACGGATCGGAAAAGTCCGAGGCTGGTGGTACGGCAATTGGTGAATCGCCTCAATCCTCGTACGCCGAGGCACAAAAGACAGATACGCAAGGAAGGCAGAAATCATGCGTGATTCAGTCCGGGAGTTGACAGTAGATCTGGGAGAGAGAGCATATCCGATCATAATCGGGCAGGATCTGCTGGGTAACTATGACCTGACCCCGTTTGTTCAGGGAAGCCAGGTCATGATCGTAACCAATGAAACGGTTGCCCCCCTGTATCTTGAATCTGCGCTCGCCTGTTTCCCCGGGAAACAGGTGGACACGGTGGTATTGCCGGATGGTGAAAAATTCAAGGACTGGCAAACCCTGAATCAGATATTTGATCGTTTGCTGGAAATGCGTCATTCACGAAAGACCACTCTGGTTGCACTTGGCGGTGGCGTAGTGGGAGATATGACCGGGTTTGCTGCAGCGTCGTACCAGCGAGGTGTGCCGTTTATCCAGGTCCCTACCACGCTGCTTTCACAGGTGGATTCATCTGTTGGTGGGAAAACAGGCATCAATCACCCGCTCGGCAAGAACATGATCGGCGCCTTTCATCAGCCTGAGGTGGTGCTGATTGATACTGACAGTCTCAGAACACTTCCGCCCCGGGAGGTCTCGGCTGGGCTGGCAGAGGTGATCAAGTATGGGTTGATTCGGGATGCCGATTTTCTCGGATGGCTTGAGCAGGAAATCGCGGCCCTCGTTGATCTCGATACGGTCGCGCTGGTTGAGGCCATCTATCGGTCCTGTGCCTGCAAGGCGGACGTCGTGGCCCTTGATGAGAGAGAAGGCGGGTTGCGGGCAATCCTGAATCTCGGGCATACCTTTGGTCATGCCATTGAGACATTTGCCGGATACGGCAACTGGCTGCATGGTGAGGCAGTGGGGACCGGCATGATGATGGCAGCGGATCTCTCCCTTCGCCAGGGCATGATCAGTGAGCAAGACCGTGCCAGGGCAATACGTCTTATTGAGCGGGCGCAACTTCCGGATCTGGCGCCAGCCGGTATGACACCGGATGACTTCCATCGCCTCATGGCTGTCGATAAGAAAAATGTCGATGGTTCGCTGCGACTGGTTCTACTGCGGGCGCTGGGTGATGCGGTGGTGACGGATGAGGTGGATGCACTGGAGCTGGATGCGACGCTCCGGGCTTTCTGCGTGACGGCTGATGGTGTAACCGCCTGAATCATGACTGATCAGCGGCTTTGATAGAGGCACTACAAGGAATGACAGTGACAGACCAGGGACTTAACAGTCTTGATGGAGGTGGCCTTTTCCCGCGGTTGCAAGAAAGGTACGGTTTGAGGGCGAACCCCCTGGATATGGAAACTCCTTTCTTTCCCGACGCATCCCGCCATCATGCCCTGGAAACACTCCGCCATCTGTGTGGATTTGGCGACCTTGCACTTCTGCTGACGGGCGACCCGGGTGCGGGTAAAAGCCGGTTATTGGCGGAATTGGTCCGGAGTGAGTCCTCCCGCCTCGATTTCCATCGTCTTCCCGCAGCCGCATTGACCAGCACCCAGGCGCTTGCCCGTGCTTTGCTTGGTGTGGCACACAAAGGGCTGAAGCCGGGTGAGGGCGCTCGGGATTCGGTATACGGATTCTTTCGCTGGTCCGAGAGCAGGGCACGGAAAGGGCAGCGCATGGTTCTGTTGATTGATGATGCGGATCGCGCGCCTGCAGAGGTTGTCAGACTGTTGTTGGCGGCTTTCCTGGGTGCTGACCGCGCTGCC
Source organism: Marinobacter sp. SS13-12 (assembly GCF_030227115.1). Classification (NCBI taxonomy): domain Bacteria; kingdom Pseudomonadati; phylum Pseudomonadota; class Gammaproteobacteria; order Pseudomonadales; family Marinobacteraceae; genus Marinobacter; species Marinobacter sp. SS13-12. Next base: position 60,073 of record NZ_JASSUA010000006.1, on the reverse strand, counting down.
GCCGCCGTGCCGGTATTCAGTGGCAGCGGTCAGCTGATTGACGCTTTACGGCTCTCGGGAGATGGTGATGGTGTGCACCAGATTCATCTTCGTCCCCTCACCAGGGAGGAGATTTCCTCGTATTTGGAGCCCAGAGTCCATCGCGCAGGTGGTGATGCAAAGGCATTATTAACACCGGCCAGGCTCTCGCAAATCCACAGCCTGAGCCAGGGAAGCTTTTCCCGGCTGAAGCGCGTAACGCCGGCGGTGTGGCTGGATATGACGTCATCCGGAAGTGGGAATAAACGCCGGCGGTCATTCTCCGTGCCTTTCAACCTGCGCTGGCCAGCACTGGCGCTGGTGCTTCTGGCGGGTTCCTGGTGGCTGGTTTCGCAACAGTATGATGACTCTGTGGCCCGGGAGCAGGTGGTGACCGAGCCGGAAACCGTGCGCAGAAGTATTACCATTGGCCCCGAGAATCCCGAGCAGGAATCTGTGGAGCCCGTCGTGGAGTCTTTAAAGGCTTCATCCGACTTGAGTGAGCAAGACCCTCCCGTGCAGCCTGTTCCAGAGCCAGAGCCAGAGCCAGAGCCAGAGCCAGAGCCAGAGCCAGAGCCAGAGCCAGAGCCAGAGCCAGAGCCAGAGCCAGAGCCAGAGCCAGAATTTTCACCGGCGAGGCCATCTCACTTCATGCCTCTTGGTGACGTGAGAGCCCGTCAGGGCTGGACGCTGCAGCTGATTGCCGGCAATCGCGAGCAAACCGTTCTTGGCCTGATTGATCAGTACAGCTCCCTTTCCGGTATTCTTTATACCCATACCGAAAGACAGGGGCAGGACTGGTTTGTCGGCTTTTATGGAGATTTTGCATCCCGTGAAGAGGCCCGGGAGGCAGTGGAGGGCCTACCCCAGGCTCTTCGCGACCAGACTCCCTGGATCAGGCGCATGCGGAATTTCTGATCGTATTGAGTCTCTCGATTTCACTTTAATTGTAACAAAAACAAATACCTGAATTGGCTCCGTGGTGCCCGGGTTGTCGGTGGTAACACTCGCAACCGGCCGTTTCGCGCCCTAAAATAAAAGCTCTTTGGTTTGAGTACGTATTTCTACGCGTGTAAAATAGCCAGCCCCCATTTTCAGTGTCAAAGGGCTATATTATCGTGCATTCAGTGATAACCCTTTGATTGAAAAGCATTTCTACGCGAGAGAACGCTTATGATGACAGGTTTGTATCATCCCGATGAATTCAGGGACAACTGTGGCTTCGGCCTGATCGCCCACATGAAGGGCGAGGCAAGCCACAAGTTGTTGCAAACTGCCATCGAGTCGCTGACCTGCATGACCCACCGCGGTGGTATCGCAGCAGACGGAAAGACCGGCGATGGTTGTGGCCTCCTGATCCAGAGCCCCGATGCTTTTTTGCGCAAGGCTGCGAAGGCAGAGTTTGGCAAGGAGCCTGAAGGGCAGTTCGCTGTGGGTCAGGTGTTCCTTAGCCCGGACGAGGGCAAGGCGGCGGCAGGACGTGCAGCTGTTGAGAAGCGCCTGACAGAGCAGGGTCTGGACATCATGGGCTGGCGTAAGGTGCCTACTGACGACAGCTGTCTCGGCCCCATGGCGCTGGACTGCATGCCCTGGATCGAGCAGGTGTTCGTGGAGCCTGCCAATCAGACAGAGCAGGAATTTGCCATTGCGCTGTTTGTGGGCCGCCGCCACGCCGAGCGGGATATGGTCGACGACTCCGAGTTCTATATCTGCAGCCTGTCCCATCGCACCCTGGCCTATAAGGGCCTGATGATGCCGGCGGACCTGGCGAACTTCTACAAGGACCTGGGTGATCCGGACCTGCAGACCGCCATCTGCGTCTTCCATCAGCGCTTCTCCACCAATACCATGCCGCGCTGGCCCCTGGCGCAGCCGTTCCGTTATCTTGCCCACAATGGTGAGATCAACACTGTTGACGGTAACCGTAACTGGGCCATTGCCCGCGCTGCCAAATTCAGCGCACCGCAGCTGCCGGACCTGCAAACCCTGCAGCCACTGGTAAATCTGACCGGTTCCGACTCTTCCAGTATGGACAACATGCTGGAAGTGCTGCTGGCTGGTGGTGTTGACCTGTTCCGCGCCGTGCGGATGATGATTCCGCCGGCCTGGCAGAACGTGGACACCATGGATTCCGAGCTGCGCGCATTCTACGAATACAACTCCATGCACATGGAACCCTGGGATGGCCCGGCTGGCCTGGTGCTTTCAGATGGCCGCTATGCTGTCTGTATGCTTGACCGCAATGGCCTGCGCCCGGCTCGCTGGGTAATCACGAAGGACGATTTCATCACCCTGGCATCCGAGATCGGCACCTACGGGTACAAGCCCGAAGATGTGGTCGCAAAGGGCCGTGTGGGGCCCGGCCAGATGCTGGCCATCGATACCGAATCCGGTGAGCTTCTGCATACCAAGGACGTGGATAGCCGCCTGAAGTCGGCTCAGCCGTACAAGCGCTGGTTGAGGGAAAACTCCCTTCGGGTCGAAACCACGCTGAACCAGGACACCCCTGATTTCAAGCTGATGCAGTCAGACGACCTTCACATACACCAGAAGATGTTCATGGTGTCCTACGAGGAGCGCGATCAGGTGCTGCGCCCGCTGGCTGAGAATGGCCAGGAGGCGGTGGGCTCTATGGGTGATGACACCCCCATGGCCGTGCTCTCGAGCCGTGTCCGGCATGTGGCGGACTACTTCCGGCAGAAGTTTGCTCAGGTTACCAATCCGGCTATCGATCCGCTGCGGGAATCCATTGTGATGTCTCTGGAGACCTGCATTGGCGCAGAGCGCAACGTATTTGAGGAAACCGCAGAGCACGCTAACCGTATTATCCTGACAACACCTGTGCTGTCGCCGGCCAAGTTCCTGAAGATCGCCAATAATGATCGGTCCGGTTTTGAGGTTGCCCGCATCAGCATGAGCTACAGCCCGGAAATGGGTCTTGAGCAGGCTGTCCGGAAAGTATGCGATGAAGCCGAGCAGGCGGTCCGCAACGGCAAGGTGATCCTGATCCTGACCGACAAGGACCTGAAAGAAGGAGAGCTGCCGGTTAATGCCATGATGGCAACCGGTGCAGTGCATCACCACCTGGTCAAGAAAGGCTTGCGTTGTGACTCCAACATCCTGGTAGAAACTGGCTGGGCCCGCGATCCACACCACTTTGCCGTGCTGTTCGGTTTTGGTGCCACCGCTGTGTACCCGTATCTGGCCTATCAGGTACTCAACGACCTGATTCGTACCGGCGAATTGATGATGGACCCCATTGATGCGAAGAACAATTATCGCAAGGGCATCAACAAGGGCCTGCTGAAGATCCTGTCGAAGATGGGTATATCTACCATTACCTCCTACCGCGGAGCCCAATTGTTTGAGGCGATCGGTCTGGCAGATGATGTCGTGGATCTGTGTTTCAAAGGCGTTCCCAGCCGTATCCAGGGTGCCGGATTCTTTGATTTCCAGCAGGATCAGGAGCAACTGGCGGCCGTTGCCTGGAAGCATCGCAAACCGATTTCCCAGGGTGGCCTGTTGAAGTATGTCCACGGCCAGGAATACCACGCCTTTAATCCGGATGTGATTGCCAAGCTGCAGGAGGCCGTCACCAGCGGGGATTACGGGAACTATATGGAATACGCCGGGCTGGTCAACGAGCGACCCGTCTCCACGCTGCGGGATCTGCTGGGCTTCCGGAAGGACATCAAGGCGATCGACCTGTCGGAAGTGGAGCCAGTGGAAAATATCTTCCCGCGCTTTGATTCTGCGGCCATGTCCCTGGGTGCGCTGTCTCCGGAGGCCCATGAAGCCCTTGCGGTAGCTATGAATACTCTGGGTGGTCGTTCAAACTCTGGCGAGGGAGGGGAAGATCCGGCCCGCTATGGCACCGAGAAGCGCTCCAAGATCAAGCAGGTGGCGTCCGGTCGCTTCGGTGTGACGGCAGAATACCTGCGTAGCGCGGATGTCATGCAGATCAAGGTGGCCCAGGGTGCCAAGCCCGGTGAGGGCGGTCAGCTTCCAGGTGGCAAGGTCAACGACCTGATCGCCCGGCTGCGCTATTCGGTGCCCGGTGTGACGCTGATTTCGCCGCCACCGCACCACGATATCTACTCCATCGAGGACCTTGCGCAGCTGATTTTCGATCTTAAACAGGTCAACCCGAACGCCCTGGTGTCCGTGAAACTGGTTTCCGAGCCCGGAGTCGGCACCATCGCCGCCGGTGTGGCCAAAGCCTATGCCGACCTGATTACCGTTTCCGGGTATGACGGTGGCACCGCGGCCAGCCCGCTGACCTCCATCCGTTACGCCGGTTCCCCCTGGGAACTGGGCCTGAGCGAAACCCAGCAGGCGCTGCGGGCCAACGACCTGCGAGGCAAGATCCGCCTGCAAACCGATGGTGGCATCAAAACCGGTCTGGATGTGGTCAAGGGCGCCATTCTGGGCGCCGAAAGCTTTGGCTTCGGTACCACGCCGATGGTGGCTCTGGGCTGCAAATATCTGCGGATCTGTCACCTGAACAACTGTGCCACCGGTGTTGCCACCCAGAACGAGCACCTGCGGGAGGAGCACTTCAAGGGCACCGTGGAAATGGCGATGAATTTCTTCCGCTTTGTGGCGGAAGAAACCCGTGAATGGTTGGCGAAGCTGGGTGTGCGCAGCCTGGAGGAACTGGTGGGCCGTGTTGACCTGCTTGAGCGCCTTCCGGGAGATACCCCGCGCCAGAAGAAGCTGGATCTGACGCGCCTGCTATCCAACGACCATATTCCGGCGGACAAGCCCAACACCTGTCAGGTGGAGCGTAACCATCCGTTTGACGAGGGTAAGCTGGCTGAGCAAATGGTGAAAGATACAGCCGATGCGATAGCCGCCAAAGCCGGTGGCACCTGGTCTTACAGGGTCACCAACTGCGACCGCTCCATAGGTGCCCGCCTTTCGGGTGAAATTGCCCAGGCGCACGGAAACCAGGGCATGGTCTCTGCCCCCGTCACTCTCGAACTGACCGGCACCGCTGGCCAGAGCTTCGGGGTCTGGAACGTCGGTGGTCTCAATCTGCTTCTCGAAGGAGATGCCAACGATTATGTAGGCAAAGGCATGACCGGCGGAAAGCTGGTGGTCCGGCCACCATCCGGCAGTGCCTTCAAGTCCCAGGAAACCTCGATTGTAGGCAACACCTGCCTGTATGGTGCCACGGGCGGAAAGCTGTTTGCAGCCGGTACTGCCGGTGAGCGCTTCGGTGTGCGCAACTCCGGTGCCCATGCGGTTGTGGAAGGCACCGGTGATCACTGCTGTGAGTACATGACCGGCGGCCTGATAACCGTCCTGGGTAGCACCGGCCACAACTTCGGTGCTGGTATGACCGGTGGTTTTGCCTACGTGCTGGACCTGAACAATACGTTTGTGGACAAGTACAACCACGAACTGGTGGAAATCCAGAGGATCTCCAGCGAAGATATGGAATCCTACCGGAACCACCTGCGTGGCGTTGTCCGGGAGCATATTTCCGAAACCGCCAGTGAATGGGCAGAGCATATTCTTGACAATTTCGACGACTATATTGGCCGCTTCTGGCTGGTCAAACCCAAGGCTGCAAACCTTCGTAGCCTGCTGGCCAGCACCCGGGCGCGCCCCGAGTAACGGCAGATGGAACAGGGTTGGGGCGTTACCTGTGTGGTAACGCCTGTGTCGAAATTGAGTCTGATGAGAGCTTCATAATGAAAGAACGACTGAGTAACGACTTCCAGTTTGTCGAGGTAGGGCGTGTTGACCCTAAAAAGGTACCGGCAAAGAAGCGCAAGAAAGAGTTTGGTGAGATCTATCACCCATTCACCCAGGATCATGCTGCGTCGCAGTCGCATCGCTGCCTGGAATGCGGAAACCCGTATTGCGAGTGGAAGTGCCCGGTCCACAACTATATTCCCAACTGGCTGAAGCTGGTGTCCGAAGGCAATATCATGAAGGCCGTGGAGTTGTGTCATCAGACCAACTCATTGCCGGAAGTCTGCGGGCGTGTATGCCCCCAGGATCGACTGTGTGAGGGCGCCTGTACCCTGAATGATGGCTATGGCGCAGTAACGATCGGGTCTGTGGAAAAATACATTACTGACACCGCTTTCGCTTTAGGCTGGAAGCCTGACATGTCTGCCGTGAAGTGGACAGACAAGAAGGTTGCGGTAATTGGTGCCGGCCCGGCCGGGCTCGGCTGTGCCGATGTGCTTGTCCGCAACGGCGTCAAGCCGGTGGTTTTCGACATATACCCGGAAATCGGCGGCCTGCTGACCTTTGGTATCCCTGAATTCAAGCTGGAAAAGTCGGTGATGAGCCGTCGCCGTAAGATATTCGAGGAAATGGGTGTGGAATTCCGCCTGTCCACGGAAGTGGGCAAGGATGTGGCGATGGCGGACATTCTGGAGGAATACGATGCCGTGTTTATGGGCATGGGAACCTACACCTACATGAAAGGTGGTTTTCCGGGTGAGGATCTGCCAGGCGTTCATGATGCCTTGCCGTTCCTGGTATCCAACGTCAACCGCCGCCTCGGATTCGAACAAGACGCCGACGATTTCATCGACATGAAAGGCAAGCGTGTGGTGGTGCTCGGCGGTGGTGATACCGCCATGGACTGCAACCGCACGTCGATTCGCCAGCAAGCGGCGAGCGTTACCTGTGCTTACCGCCGGGACGAGCAGAACATGCCCGGGTCCCGCCGCGAAGTGTCGAACGCCAAGGAGGAAGGCGTCAAATTCATGTTCAACCGTCAACCTATCGCCATTATTGGCGAAGATCGGGTCGAGGGTGTGAAAGTGGTTCAGACCCGTCTTGGCGAGCCCGACGAGAACGGTCGCCGCCGTCCGGAAGTTGTTGCCGGCAGTGAGGAAGTTATTCCCGCAGATGCCGTGCTGGTGGCCTTCGGCTTCCGCCCGAGTCCTGCTGATTGGTTTGATGAACAAAAGGTGGATACCGATGACTCCGGTCGGGTCAGCGCGCCGGAGGAGACGGAATTCGCTTTCCAGACCAGCAATTCAAAGATTTTTGCCGGCGGAGACATGGTCCGCGGCTCGGATCTGGTCGTAACCGCTATCTGGGAGGGCCGTCAGGCGGCGGAAGGCATCATGGATTACCTGGATATCTGATCGCCTCCGGTTTTGACCCGGATCAGAAAGGGTGGCTTGCTGATGGCAAACCACCCTTTTTTATTGCCACAAACCGGGTATCATTGCCCTCCAAACCTTTTACCGACAGCAGACTGGGAATGTTATGACCGAGCTGAAAAATGACCGTTTCCTGCGCGCGCTGATGCGTCAGCCCGTTGATCGCACACCGGTGTGGATGATGCGTCAGGCCGGCCGATATCTGCCGGAATACCGTGCTACCCGCGCCAAGGCCGGTGATTTTCTCAGTCTCTGCAAGAACACACCGCTGGCCTGCGAGGTCACGCTGCAACCACTGGAGCGCTTCCCGCTGGATGCGGCGATTCTGTTTTCAGACATCCTTACCATCCCGGATGCCCTGGGGCTTGGCCTGTATTTCGAGACCGGGGAAGGCCCGAAATTCCGCAATACCATCCGGTCCGCTGCGGATGTGGCTGCGCTGCCGAAGATCAATGCGGAAGTGGATCTGGACTATGTGATGAATGCGGTGTCCACGATCCGTGGCGCGCTCAATGGCAGCGTTCCGCTGATCGGCTTCTCCGGCAGCCCCTGGACCCTGGCCACCTACATGATTGAGGGCAGCTCCTCCAAGGACTTCCGCGAAGCCAAGAAACTGATGTACGGCCAGCCTGAGGTCATGCACCAGCTGCTGGATCATCTGGCGGACTCGGTCATTGATTATCTCAACGGCCAGATCCGTGCCGGCGCCCAGGCGGTTCAGATATTTGATACCTGGGGCGGTGTGCTGAGCAGCTGGGCCTATCAGGAATTTTCCCTCGATTACATGAAAAAAATCGTCGCTGGCCTGATTCGCGAGAACGACGGCCGCCACGTTCCGGTGATCCTGTTCACCAAGAATGGCGGCCAGTGGCTGGAGTCCATTGCGGATTCCGGTGCAGACGCCGTAGGGCTGGACTGGACAACAGACATTGGCAACGCACGTGCCCGTATTGGCGATAAGGTTGCCTTGCAGGGCAATATGGACCCGGCCATGCTGTACGCGCCGCCAGAGCGGATTCGCCAGGAAGTGGCGGATATCCTGTCCCGTTATGGTTCCGGTCCGGGTCACATTTTCAACCTTGGCCATGGGATCACCCCGGATGTAGATCCGGAGCATGCCGGGGCGTTTATTCGCGCTGTGACTGAGCTTAGTCCTTCGTATCATAATTAAGACTGGTATTTGGGTGTAGCGGCTGGTTGCTAACGGTAGATAGATGTCCCTGTGCGGTCTATAGTCATATCAGACAAGACCGGTAAACAGGAGTAACCCTTGCCAGCCAAAACCCCCGAAAAACGTCGTTTCCACAGAATCTCCTTCGATGCCGATTGTGAGCTGCATTGCCAGGATGAAGTGTGGCCAACCGAAGTGTTGGATATTTCACTGAAGGGCGTTCTGGTAAAACGGCCTGAGGGTTGGAACGTTCCGCTGAAACAGCCGTGCGAGGTGATTATCCACCTGGACGATCATGAAACCGCGATCGTGATGGCGGTGGAGTTACGGCATGTTGAAGAGCATAGGCTGGGGTTCAAGTGTCAGTATATTGATCTTGAGAGCGCGACTCATCTTAAGAGGCTGGTGGAGTTGAATCTGGGGGATCAGGCGTTGCTGGAGAGGGAGTTTGCGCATTTGATTGAGTGAGGGTTTTGGGGTGGTTTTTGAGCTGGTTGTCGGATTACGGCCTGGTGGCCTAATCCGACCTACGGTCAGAAAGTTCGTGAGATAACTGTGAAGTTTGCAGGCGGGATTGGAAGGGCCTTTCCAAAAATGTGCGGAGCCAGGGATGGCGGAGCCCAAGCGCACATGGATGTGCTTGAAGCGTTTTTTGGAAAGGCCCTTTCAATCCCGTCCAGCACAAAGCAGGCAGGCTACAAACCAAGCTTTAAAGCTCCTCCAAAGCCGTCAGGGCATCACTAAGCTTGGTCACGGGAATAACCTTCATGCCCTCAATAGCCTTGCGAGGCGCGTTGGACTTTGGCACCAGGGCGCGAGTAAAGCCGTGCTTGGCGGCTTCGTAGATGCGCTCCTGGCCACTGGGTACCGGGCGGATTTCGCCGGAGAGGCCGACCTCGCCGAAGATCACCAGATCCTGGGGCAGGGCGCGGTCGCGGAAGGACGACACGATGGCCGCAAGTAACGCCAGGTCCGCACTGGTTTCATTGACCTTCACGCCACCGACCACATTCACAAACACATCCTGATCAGACACATGCATGCCCCCGTGGCGATGCAGCACAGCCAGAAGCATCGCCAGCCGGTTCTGATCCAGTCCCACCGCCACGCGCCGCGGGTAGCCTCCCTGGGCCATATCCACCAACGCCTGGATCTCCACCAACATCGGCCGCGTGCCCTCCCAGACAACCATCACCACACTGCCAGGGGCCGCTTCCTCGCCCCGGTTCAGGAAGATCGCACTGGGGTTTTTCACTTCCTTCAGACCCTGCTCCAGCATTGCAAACACGCCCAGCTCATTGACCGCGCCAAAGCGGTTCTTGATGCCCCGCAGAGTGCGGTAACGACTGTCACTGGAGCCTTCCAGCAGGATGGAACAGTCAATCATATGCTCCAGCACCTTCGGCCCCGCCAGGCTGCCGTCCTTGGTGACGTGGCCTACCAGGAACAGGATGGTGCCGGTCTGCTTGGCAAAGCGGGTCAGGTAGGCGGCGCTTTCGCGGACCTGGGAGACACTGCCAGGCGCGGATTCCGTTTCAGCCACGTGCATCACCTGGATACTGTCCACCACCAGGATGCGGGGTTTTTCAATTTCCGCTACCTGCATGACCCGCTCAACACTGGTTTCCGACAGCATCTTCAGGTCTTTGGTGGGCAGCCCGAGGCGCTTGGCCCGCATGGCCACCTGTTGCAGGGATTCCTCGCCAGTGACGTAGAGTGCGGGAACACTGGATGCCAGGTGGCAAACCGCCTGCAGTAGCAGGGTACTCTTGCCGGCGCCAGGGTGGCCGCCCATGAGGACGGCAGAACCTTCCACGAGGCCGCCGCCAAGCACCCGATCAAATTCCTGCATGCCGGAGCTGATGCGAGGCTGCTCGGCAAGGCTGACGTCGTCCAGGCTCTTCACTTCCGACAGGCTGCCTGCAAAGCCCTCAAAGCGGGCGCCGCGGGCACCCCTGGCATTGCCGCCACTGACGCCACGAACCTCGCTGATGGTGTTCCAGGCCTGGCACGCAGTGCATTGGCCCTGCCATTTGGAGTAGTCGGCGCCGCACTCGGTGCAGACGTAGGCGGTTTTGGCTTTTGCCATGGGTGTATTGCGACCTTCTGGGTTGGTTGTCGGATTACGGCTTCGCCTAATCCAACCTACGATTAGCACTGAATTTTGATGTATCCCGCGTAGGTCGGATTAGGCGAAGCCGTAATCCGACAACACACGTCAAGCCAACTTCTTATACTTCATCCGCTGAGGCACCATCGCAGAATCGCCCTTGCGCTTCTTGTGGTCCTCGTCGTACTCACTGAAGTTGCCTTCAAAGTAAACCACTTCACCATCGTCCTCAAACGCCAGGATATGGGTAGCTACGCGGTCGAGGAACCAGCGGTCGTGCGAAATCACCAGCGCGGAGCCGGGGAAGTTCAGCAGAGCCTCTTCCAGGGCGCGAAGGGTTTCCACGTCCAGGTCGTTGGTGGGTTCGTCCAGCAGCAGTACGTTACCGCCTTCCTTGAGCAGCTTCGCCAGATGCAGCCGGTTGCGCTCACCACCGGACAGGTCGGCCACCCGCTTTTGCTGGTCCGCGCCTTTAAAGTTGAAACGGCCCACGTAGGCCCGTGACGGGGTCTCGTAGTTGCCAATCTTGATAATGTCATTGCCGTCGCTGAGCTCTTCCCACACGGTGTTGTCGCCGTTGAGGTCCCGCATCTGGTCCACATAGGCCAGTTTTACGGTTTCGCCCACGGTAATGGTGCCGGAATCCGGCTTGTCGTGCCCGGCGATCATCCGGAACAGGGTGGATTTACCCGCACCGTTACCGCCGATAATGCCTACGATCGCGCCAGGAGGCACACTGAACGAAACGTTCTCGTACAGCAGGTGGTCGCCGAAGGACTTGCTGATGCCGTCCACTTCGATCACCTTACTCCCGAGGCGGGGGCCGGGTGGAATGTACAGCTCGTTGGTTTCGTTGCGCTTCTGGAACTCCTGGGAGCTCATTTCCTCGAAGCGGGCCAGGCGGGCCTTGCTCTTGGACTGGCGGCCCTTGGCATTGCTGCGCACCCACTCCAGCTCCTGTTTGATGGTCTTTTGACGGGAATCTTCCTGTTTGGCTTCAATCTCGAGGCGTTTTTCCTTGTTTTCCAGCCACTGACTGTAGTTACCCTCAAAAGGAATGCCCTGGCCACGGTCCAGCTCGAGGATCCAGCCGGCCACGTTATCGAGGAAGTAACGATCGTGGGTAATAGCAACCACGGTGCCGGTGTAATCGTGGAGGAAGCGCTCCAGCCAGGCCACGGATTCCGCATCCAGGTGGTTGGTTGGCTCGTCCAGCAGCAGCATGTCGGGACTTGAGAGCAGTAGCCGGCACAGAGCCACACGCCGACGCTCACCGCCGGAGAGATTCTTTACCATCGCGTCCCAGGCTGGTAGCCGGAGGGCGTCGGCGGCCACTTCCATCTTCCGCTCGATATCGTGGCCGTCGCTGGCCTGGATAAAGGCCTCCAACTCGCCCTGCTTCTTGGCAAGAGCGTCAAAATCAGCATCTGGTTCGGCATAGTCAGCGTAAACCTGATCCAGCTCGGCCAGGGCATTGTGAATGCCGGAAACCGACTCTTCGACAATTTCCTTGACGGTTTTGCTATCGTCCAGCTCCGGCTCCTGGGGCAGGTAGCCCACGTTAATGCCTGGCTGGGGACGGGCTTCACCAATGTAATCCTGATCTATACCGGCCATAATACGTAGCAATGTGGATTTACCGGCGCCGTTCAGGCCCAGTACGCCGATCTTGGCGCCCGGGAAGAAGCTCAGGGAGATGTCCTTGAGAATTTCACGCTTGGGCGGAACCACCTTGCCCACGCGGTTCATGGTATATACGTACTGGGCCATGTCGTCAGAATCCTTCTTGCGAAGTGTGTTTCGGAAATACTGAAGGTGTCTGGCTGAGGCCATCGGGTAGGGCGATTCGGGATCGTCAAAATCAGGGATGATTTTGTCGAGCGTACAGGGATGTATTTACAGCGTATCCCGGATCGCCCTACCCGATGGCCGATACTCCACAGTAGCCGCAACCAATGAATATTGACCGAGTAAGGTATCGAAACCGATCAGGGATAGCAATTGAGCAAAACTGTCTTTGGCCGCGTGTCGGTATCTGCGGACAGTATAAAGGGTGATTTTTCACCCGTTTCTACGATAGAATAGCGGCCCATTTTTTCGGGTAGCTACGCACACAGGGGCAGCGCATCAATGTTTAATCGTGATATGAAAATCGCCGGATTTGACGACGAGCTCTGGAACGCCATGCAGGCGGAAGAAAAGCGTCAGGAAGCTCACATCGAGCTGATCGCGTCTGAAAACTATACCAGCCCGCGGGTGATGGAAGCCCAGGGTAGCGTGCTGACCAACAAGTACGCCGAAGGCTACCCCGGCAAGCGTTATTACGGTGGCTGCGAATTTGTCGACATCGCCGAAGACCTGGCCATCAGTCGTGCTAAAGAGCTTTTCGGTGCGGCCTATGCCAATGTGCAGCCCCACTCCGGTTCCCAGGCCAACTCCGCCGTATTCATGGCACTTCTGAAGCCCGGCGATACGGTTCTTGGCATGAGTCTGGCCCATGGCGGTCACCTGACCCATGGTGCCAGCGTGAATTTCTCCGGCAAGATCTATAATGCCGTGCAGTATGGCCTGAATCCGGAAACCGGCCTGATCGATTACGATGAAGTGGAAAGCCTTGCCCTTGAGCACAAGCCGAAGATGATCATTGCGGGTTTCTCGGCCTACTCCCAGGAGTTGGACTTTGCCCGCTTCCGTGAGATTGCCGACAAGATCGGCGCCTGGCTGTTTGTGGACATGGCGCATGTGGCAGGCCTGGTCGCGGCCGGTGTCTATCCGGACCCGATACCTCACGCACACGTGGTTGCGACCACCACCCACAAGACCCTGCGTGGCCCCCGTGGCGGCCTGATCCTGGCCTGTGACGACGCCGACCTGCAGAAGAAACTGAACTCTGCAGTGTTCCCCGGTGGCCAGGGCGGCCCGCTGATGCATGTTATCGCCGCCAAGGCAGTCTGCTTCAAGGAAGCCATGAGCGATGAGTTCAAGGCTTACCAGAAGCAGGTCATCAAGAATGCCAAGGCGATGGCGGAAGTGTTCGTTTCCCGCGGCTTTGACGTGATTTCCGGAGGTACCGAGAACCACCTGTTCCTGGTCAGCCTGATCAAGCAGGATATTACCGGAAAGGACGCGGATGCCGCCCTTGGCCGCGCCCACATCACTGTAAACAAGAATGCGGTTCCGAATGACCCGCGCTCACCGTTCGTGACCTCTGGCCTGCGCATCGGTACCCCTGCGGTCACCACCCGCGGCTTTGGTGAGTCCGAGTGTCGCGATCTGGCGGGCTGGATGTGTGACATTCTGGATAACCTGGAAGACGAAGCGGTCAATGACCGGGTTCGTGAGCAGGTCGCAGGCCTGTGTGATCGTTTCCCGGTCTACGCCGGCTAATCAGCCCGAACGCACCGTCAGGCGCCCTGCAGCGCAGCGTCTGACGGATTGCAGGAGCTTCAGTTTATGCATTGTCCTTTCTGTGGTGAAGCGGATACCAAGGTAATCGACTCCCGGCTGGTGGCCGAGGGTGATCAGGTGCGTCGCCGCAGGGAGTGTCTGTCCTGTCGTGAGCGTTTCACCACGTTTGAGTCAGCCGAACTGGTGATGCCCCGTGTCGTTAAACAGGATGGCACCCGCCAGCCGTTTGATGAGGAAAAGCTCAGGGCAGGGCTGATGAAAGCCCTGGAAAAACGCCCCGTCAGCATTGAGGAGATCGAGGCGGCACTCAATCGCATCAGGTTCCGCTTGCGGGCCACCGGCGAGCGGGAAGTGAAATCCATGCAGCTCGGTGAAGAAGTGATGACGGAACTGCGACAGCTGGACAAGGTCGCCTACGTTCGGTTTGCCTCGGTTTATCGAAGTTTTCAGGATGTTAACGAGTTCAAGGAAGAGATTGAGCGGCTTTCTGCGACCTCGGGCGACGACCCTGTGGATGTGGCCAAGGTTCTGGCAGATAACCATTCCTCCAAAGGAAAGGCATGATCGACGCCCAGGACACGGCATTCATGGCCAGGGCGGTGCAGCTCGCCTGGCGTGGCCGCTATTCCACCCATCCCAATCCACGTGTGGGTTGCGTCATTGCCAGTGGCAGCAGGATTCTTGGAGAGGGCTGGCACGAGCGGGCCGGTGAGGCCCATGCCGAGATTCGCGCACTGAGTCAGGCCGGGCCGGATGCGCGCGGCGCAACGGCCTATGTCACACTGGAGCCTTGCAGTCATTTCGGGCGCACCCCGCCTTGTGCCAAGGCCCTGGTTGAAGCCGGCATTGCTCATGTGTTTGCCGCCACCAAGGACCCTAACCCGTCGGTTTCAGGTCGTGGCCTGGATATGCTCCGGGAAGCAGGCGTTCGGGTGACAGAGGGGTTACTGGCTGAAGAAGCAGTGCGGCTCAACCCCGGGTTCATGAAGCGGATGAACGTGGGCCGGCCTTACGTTCGGCTTAAAATGGCCGCCAGTCTGGATGGCAGAACCGCCATGGCATCAGGGGAGAGCCAGTGGATTACCGGCGCAGAGGCTCGCCGTGACGTACAGCGGCTCAGAGCCATCAGTGACGCCATCCTGACTGGTGTTGGAACCGTGTTGGCCGATAACCCCTCTCTGACGGTGCGCCGGGGCGAGTTGGGTGATATTGGAGATGCCACGGAACCCTCACGCCAGCCCTTACGCGTAATAGCGGATCGGGATGCACGCACGCCTCCCGGTGCCACCATACTCCAGGGGGGTAACGTCCAGGTCTATTGCGCTTCTCCGGCATTGGCAACCGCGCAGGCTCAGGATCTTGCTGCGCTGGGAGTCGGGCTTACTGGCGTCGCCTGGAAAGACAACGGAATTGATGTCCGCGAACTCCTGGACTCGCTGGGTGAGCTGGGCATCAACGAACTCCTGGTGGAAGCCGGCCCGACACTGGCCGGAACCTTTATCAATGAGCGCCTGGTGGATGAGCTCTGGCTCTATCAGGCACCGGTGTTCCTGGGCAGTACCGGCCGGCCAACGGCCAATCTGCCACTGGAATCCATGGCAGACAAGGTACAATGGAAAGTGCTCGATCGCCGTCAACTGGGTGAGGATCAACGACTGATCCTGGCACCAGCCTGACGGATATTAAATTCATGGTGGGCCGGTGCCGATTACAGGGCGGTCAGACCAAAAGGGTGCAAAAACGGTATGGCACTGAACAGCATTGAAGACATTATTGCAGACATTCGTCAGGGCAAAATGGTCATCCTGATGGACGATGAAGACCGGGAAAACGAAGGCGACCTGGTGATGGCTGCTGAACACTGCACGCCAGAGGCTATCAACTTCATGGCACGGTTCGGCCGTGGCCTGATCTGTATGCCTATGACCCGCCAACGGTGCGAGCAGCTTGGCCTGCCATTAATGGTGCAGCAGAATGCCTCCGGCTTTGGCACCAAGTTCACGCTGTCTATTGAGGCAACCGAAGGTGTAACCACCGGCATATCCGCCGCCGACCGTGCCCGCACTGTTCAGGCAGCGGTCGCCCGCAATGCCAAAGCGTCGGATCTGGTCCAGCCGGGGCATATTTTCCCGCTGATGTCCGACCCGGGTGGTGTTCTCAGCCGTGCTGGCCATACCGAGGCCTCCTGTGACCTGGCGGCCCTGGCCGGGTGTGAGCCTGCCGGTGTGATCTGTGAAATCATGAATGACGATGGTTCCATGGCCCGGCGTGAGGATCTCGAGAAATTCGCCGAGACCCACGACCTGAAGATAGGCACCATTGCAGACCTGATCCACTATCGCACGTTGAACGAACGCACAATCGAGTGCGTGGAACAGTACGATCTGGACACCGAATACGGCGTATTCAATCTTCGCACCTATCGCGACAACATCCAGGGCTCCACCCATCTGGCCATGGTGATGGGGGAGATATCCGCGGATGATCCGGTGCTGGTTCGTGTGCACATCACCGATACCCTGCGAGACCTGCTCGGTGCCCGCCGTGTGGATTCCCGCAGCTGGCCGCTCCACCATGCCCTGGAAAAGGTTGCCAGTGAAGGTCGTGGCGTGGTGGTTCTGCTCAACAGCGCGGAAGACAGCTACAATCTTGAAGACCGCATCCACGAATTTTTCGAGCAGGACAAGAAGTCTGCGGGCAAGGGCAGTTCTGGTGTCTATTTTACCGTCGGCACCGGTTCACAGATCCTGCGGGATCTCGGCGTTGGCAAAATGCGGCTGCTGAGCCCGCCGATCAAATTTTCCGCGATTTCCGGGTTTGAGCTGGAAGTGGTGGAATACGTGCCCTATACCCCTGAATGATGAACCCCGGCAGCGCCGCACCGAAAGGGCGGGGTTGCCACTGAAGGAGCCATGCATGGCCGATATCAAAGTAATTGAAGGTGACTTTACCCACTGCAGCGGTAAATACGCGCTGGTCGTTGGTCGTTTTAACGGATTTGTGGTGGAAAGCCTGGTGCACGGTGCCGTAGATACTCTGCGTCGACACGGCATTTCGGACGCTGACATAACCATCGTGCGAGTGCCGGGTGCCTATGAAATGCCACTGGCCGTCAAGCGCGTGGCCGAGACTGGCAACCATGATGCCATTATCGCACTCGGTGCCGTTATTCGCGGCGGCACGCCCCATTTCGAATACGTTGCCGGCGAAGCCTCCAGCGGTTTGGGCGCTGTAAGCCTTGAGACCGACGTACCGGTGACTTTTGGCGTGCTGACTGTTGATTCCATAGAGCAGGCCATTGAGCGTGCTGGTACCAAGGCTGGTAACAAAGGCGCCGAAGCGGCGATAACGGCCCTGGAAATGGTCAGCCTCTTCAAGAAGCTGGGTGAATGATGACCACACCGGAAGACAGTACCGTGCAACCGGCCCCGTCGGGTCAGCCCAAGGCTGGCGACAGGCGAAGGGCCCGGGCCCTGGCCATGCAGGGCCTGTATCAGCGCCACTTCAGCAAGAGCTCGATTACAGACATCGAGTCAGAGTTTATCGTCGACAATGATATGTCGAAGGTAGACACCGCCTATTTCCGCGATCTCCTTCGGGGCGTTCACCGGGAGCAGGCAGAGCTGGACCGTTTGCTTGAGCCCTTTCTGGACCGACCGATTCATGAAGTGGATGCCATTGAGCTGGCCATCGTGCGGCTTGGCACTTATGAACTGAAATACCGGCTGGACGTTCCCTACAAGGTAGTGATCAATGAAGGGATCGAGATGGCCAAAAAGTTTGGTGGCACCGAAGGCCACAAGTTCGTTAACAGCCTGCTGGACAAACTGAGTCATCGTCTGCGCCTGGCCGAGACCCGTCCTCGCTGAGTGATGGGCGAATTCGAGCTGATCCGCCGTTACTTCTTCCCTATCGCCGAGGCGGGGAACACCTCTGCGGTTCTGCTTGGGCCCGGTGATGACTGCGCAATTCAGCGGGTCGAACCGGGCAGGGATCTGGTTTTCTCTGTAGACACGCTGGTTGAAGGCGTCCACTTTCCCCGTGATTACGATCCCGAAAAACTGGGTTGGCGAAGCCTGGCAGTTGCGGCGAGCGACCTCGCGGCAATGGGCGCCGATCCGGTTTGCTTCACACTGGCCCTGACCCTCCCCGATGCTAATCCTGACTGGCTGCATGCCTATGCAGCTGGCCTGGCAAGTGCAGCCGCGCAGTTTGGCCTGTCACTTGCCGGCGGAGACACCACCCGCGGACCACTGACCTTGAGCCTGCAGGTTCATGGTACGGTGCCCCAGGGCCAGGCGCTCCGGCGCTCCGGTGCACAGGCGGGGGATTATGTCTGTGTTTCCGGCACCCTGGGTGAGGCTGGAGCCGCGCTGAAATTCCTGGGCAGTCAAAACCCCGGGCCCGATGAGCAGTCGGTTCTGGACAGGTACCATTACCCGGCGTCAAGGCTGAGCCTCGGAGTCGCACTGCGTGGATGTGCTTCCGCTGCCGTAGATATATCCGATGGCCTGGTGGCAGATCTGGGCCATATTCTTGAGGCATCCGGGGTAGCCGCGAGCATTGATATTGCGAAGCTTCCGTTATCGGCGACACTGAAACGTCTTGTCGGTGAGGAGGCGGTCAACCTGGCATTGAACGCCGGTGATGATTATGAGTTGTGCATCACTATCAGCCCGAAAGCCTGGGAAGGGTTTCCGGAGGAGATTCGCAGCCAGTTGACCATCATTGGTGAGGTAACATCGGGCGAAGGCCTTGCCATCACACACGAAGGTCAGCCATTGGCCCCTGCAGCTGGCGGCTATGATCATTTCAGAGCCTGAGTCATGCCCGGCGACTATGACGTTCAGAAGCAGGTGAACGCCTGATTGATGGCGCCCTCAGTGTATCTGTTGTTCTTCCGGCAGAAGGCGCACAACGTGCAAGAAACGTCTCAAACCGGTTTCTGCGCGTTGTCGTGAAGCGAAGGGGCCACTGTCAAAACCCTCCCGGGTGGTAAAATACCACTTGCTTCCGACGCAGAAAAATCGACTGCTTCGGAACGGTGCGGGACCGTTTTCTCCGGACCGACGTTGGGTATCCATGTTTTCTCCTGAGCCCTTTATGGTTTTTATCGTGCCGGGCAGTGGGATGTTTTGTTAGCCGATTGTCTAAAATTAAATCAATTCCAGCCGAATTCAACATTTTTTTACATTTATCAGTCCGGCATGAGCGTGTCGACGTAACCGAAGTGTCATCAGGTTACTGTAAACAGGCGGTATGTCTTGCTCTTGGCCCTGCCGCTCTTCAAAATGCCATTCAATGACAAGTGATCACCTACCGGGCATCACCGGTGTAAAGCACAAGGATATAGCATGAGTATCTGTCACGTTTCGGTCTTTTTCAAGAATACACGCTGCCTGATGGCCGCGCTGTCTTTGTTGGTCGTTCTTTCCGGGTGCAGTTCTGCCATGAGCAATGTCAAAACCTGGGAAGGCGATGCTGACGACTCCCGGACTGCCGTGCTCAAGGCTCCCGCCGAGATCAAGGTGAAGCAGGTTAATGGCCGCAGGCTGACCAATTTCCTGATGGACGACCTGGCGCTGGACTTCGAACTGCTTCCGGGCGAAAACCAGGTAGTATTCACCTACAAAACCATCTGGGCGAAAAGCGGGGTTGTCCGTAATGGCGAGTCCAAGGTGCATGTTGTTGAAACGGCTCCGCAGGCGGTAACCATCGATGTCAGGCCTGGTGAAACCTATCGTTTCGACTTTGAGCCCCCGGCAAACCGGCGCGACGCAGAGGCGTTTGCCAGTGATTTTTCCGCTGATATTGTGAATGCCTCCAGTGAGGTCGTTGCCAGCGCGAGCGCCTGGGATGGTCGCCCTGCAAAACAAACCACAGCCGCCCGGGCGCCTGTAGGTTCCGGCGTTGACAATTCCAGTGGTGTTGGCTGTGAAGTTGCTGAGGGTGAGGGCACCCTGGAAGAGCTGAAAGCGCTCTGGAGTGAAGCCAGTGAGGAAGAACGGCGCACCTTCCTGCGCTGGGCTTTCGAGTAATCCACCTCTGGGGTGGTTCTGACGCTGCCCCTGCTTCTCCCGCCGGCCGTTATCGTCGAAAGCTTTTGAACACCTTTCTCAAAGCGCCTTCCATCAAGGTGAGCGCCTCGTCGGTCAAGGTTTTATGATTGTCCTGGTGGTAGTCTGGCTCTTCGATTTCTGGGCCGAGGGTTGCTGCTGCAGATTCTATTGCGAGCAGGCTCTCCTCGAGCAAGCCTGTCAGTGAATCGCCGTCAGCTACCACATCCGGGCAAAGGGTGAAATTCACCGTGAGGCTGCCCTGGTAACTGACCGCCACGATAACCAGCCCAAGACTGTCAAACAGCGGTGCCGAGTTGAACTGCCGGATCAGTCGGGCGCCCTGAAGATAAAGTGGAACCTGCGGCCCCGGCACGTTGGTGATCGGCAGATTGAATACCGGCTGGTATCTCTGGGCAATCTGAAGCTCTGAATAAAGCCGCGCCGAGAGTGCCAGCATGGTGGAAGGCAGCAGTTCCGTCAGGCGGTCTGCCGCAATAGCTTCCCGGTAGGGTTCGGATTCCACCGCATTCCAGTGGATTCGGTGAATTCGCTTCGCGGGATCCGGCTCGTTAGTGGCCAGGTTCAGGAGCATGGCAGACATCTGGTTTCCGGTTGCCTTGCGCAGGCTGCTGGAACGAACCGAGATGGGTGTCATGGCGACCAGGGAGCGATCCGTTTCCACATCATGGTTAGCCAGATACCGGCGCAGGGTCTCCGCACAAAGGCCGAGAACCACATCGTTCAATGTGACATTTCCCAGCGTGGCCTTGATGGCCTTGAGTCGCGACAGGTCCAGACTGGTGGAAACAATCTGGCGGTTCGCTGTGATCTGGCGGTTAAACGGGCTGTGGGGGGCGGAAAACAACGGAAAGGGTAATGGCAGTTTCCGCATCTGTTTCTGGATCAGCCCGCGGGCTGTCGCCTCGGCCGCATTGACAGCCAGAGAGGTCACCTGCAAGGGCTTGCGCAGCAGGTTGGCGCCGGCCTGGAGCACAACCCGCTCTTCCGATGGTTCCGGCCGTGGGTTCCATGGCCGGGGTGCTTCTATGGAGCGGGCTTTCGGAGTGTACTCCAGCAACTTGCCAATGATTTCCTCGCCGCTGAATGCATCAATGGCGGCATGGTGCAGTTTGACAATCAGCGCGAAACTCCTGCTGTCGGGGTCGTTTTCATCGAGCTGGAAGCCGTCGACGAAGGTGATGTGCCAGAGTGGGCGATCTCTTTTCAGCGGTTCTTCAAGAATTCGGGAAGCGAGCCCCATCAGGCTTCCCAGTTGGCCATGATCACCAAGGTTTACATAGGCAAGGTGCCGTTCAATGCTGAAATCCGGATCATCAATCCAGTAGGGGCGCCCAAGCCTCAGGGGAATTTCCTTGAGGCGCTGACGGAACAGGGGCACCACATGGAGACGGCTGCGCAGGTAAGCGACGAAGGTGCTGAAGGCCAGTGGTTTGTCGCGTTCACGGGCATCAAAAAGGTAGATACCGCCAATATGCATGGGGGCGGTTTCTGATTCCAGGTAGAGGAATGAGGCATCCAGCTCCGACAACTGCCGCATGGTTTGAGCTCCGTTCACAGGTTCTTGCGTCGGGGCAGTATAAACGAATGAGCCGCTTTTCCGTTGGCTCTTTTGCCTGAAAAAGGTCAGTTCCGGGGCCAGAGGGGAGGTGAGCCCGGGTTCAGGCGTCCAGCCAGGCGGAAATGGCTTTTGACTGGCCCAGCTGTTCCCAGAACCACATCAGTGCCTTGCCTTGATCCTCAGAGTGCCTGGCAAGGTGGAGCATAATGGGTTGCCGGGGCTCCTGGACATCCAGCGCAAGCAGAGTGCCTTTAGCCAGTTGGTCGCGTACGCGAGCCTCTGGCAGCCAGCCGACAGCCAACCCGGCCTGTTGGATAGCGATTTTCTGATCGATGTTGGCGACCGTGAGGGTTCTCTGGCGCCGGAATATGCCGGCATGGCCCGGCGGCAGTGAGCGCGAGGTGTCGGCAGCCACGGCGGCGGGGAAGGGGGCAATATCTTCTTCGGTCAGCGGTTGCGTTGCTGCCGCCAGGGGGTGATTCGGCGCTATGGCATAGACAAACCGCATTTCGCCGAGCGGAGTGGTGGTGAATGAACCGGCGGGTTTGCTGATCTGGTCGGCGCCGACAATCAGGTCCACCCGTCGACTTTGCAGGGCATCCCAGGAGCCGGCAAAGACTTCTTCCACCAGTTGCACTTCCACCGGCACGCCGAGCTCGTAGAACTCTCCTACTGCTGGAAACAGGCACTCGGCCGGCAACAGGGAATTAAATCCGATTCGCAGGCGGGTTTCCCAGCCCTGGGCTACCTGGCGTGTGGTGTGAGCCAGGTTTTCGGCGGCTTCCAGCAGAGTTCGGCCTTCTTGCAGCAAGTAGCGGCCCGCGGGTGTGAGGGCGGCGCGATGTCCGGTGCGGTCGAAGATGGCAACGTTGAGGTCTTCTTCGAGTTTCTGGACGGTGTAGCTGATGGCGGACGGTACGCGGAAGAGTTCATTGGCGGCGCCAGCGAAGCTGCCTTTGCGGTCGATGGCATCAAGGACTTTGAGGGCATCTATGGTGATGGCTGTGTGCATGTTCGAATTATCTGATTGTGTTGGCCAGAATTGATTGTTTGAGAGCGTAGCAGGGTGGCCGGTATTCTTCCTGTTAAAGATTGCAGACTTATTCAGATATTTGAAGGCTCGGAGTCAGATCACGCCAGAGATGGGTAGTAAAAACACGCCGTAAACCCATCCCTGGGGGCTCGGCATTGCCATCCATGGCAATGCACGGTTTTTACTACCCATCCCTGGCGCGATCATCGTACGGCGCAGTTGCCTTCTTAATGAAATGAATTCAGGAGGAAAAGCTATGGGACTTCTTGTCGACGGTAAATGGCACGATCAGTGGTACGACACCTCGAAAACCGGCGGTAAGTTTGAACGCGAGGCTGCCCGGTTTCGGAACTGGGTGACAGCCGATGGTTCCCCGGGGCCGGACGGGGAGGGTGGCTTTCCGGCGGAGTCGGGGCGGTATCATCTTTATGTGTCAATGGCCTGTCCCTGGGCGCATCGGACATTGATTTTTCAGGCCCTGAAGGGGCTGAAGGGGCATATTTCGGTGTCGGTGGTGCATCCGGATATGGTGGAGAACGGTTGGGAGTTTCGGTCGGATGACGCTGCGCATCGGGATGACGTTAATGGCATGCGGTATATGTACGAGGTCTATCTCAAGGCAGCGCCGGATTATTCCGGACGTGTGACCGTGCCGACCCTGTGGGACAAAGAGAAGCAGACGATTGTCAGCAATGAGTCTGCAGATATTATCCGGATGTTCAACTCGGCGTTTAATGGGCTTGAAGGTGTTCGGAGTGATCTTGATTTTTATCCGGAAGAGTTACATGGCGAGATTGCCGAGGTGAATGAGCGGGTTTATCACACGGTTAACAACGGTGTGTACAAGGCGGGGTTCGCGACAGCCCAGGATAAGTATGAAGAGGCCTATGAGGCCTTGTTTGATTCCCTGGACTGGCTGGAGGAGCGACTTTCAGGGCAGCGTTACCTGGCGGGCAACCGGCTGACCGAGGCGGACTGGCGGTTGTTTACCACGCTGATTCGTTTCGACGCGGTGTATTACAGCCATTTCAAGTGCAATCGTCAGAGGATTGCCGATTTCCCGGCGCTTTCCGGGTATGTGCGGGATCTTTATCAGGTGCCGGGCGTGGCAGAGACGGTGGATATCGGGCAGATCAAGCGCCATTACTATGTGAGTCAGCGGACCATCAATCCGACACAGATTGTGCCGGTGGGGCCGGCGCTGGATTTTGATGCGCCCCATGGTAGGAAGGACTTGTGTTGAGTTTGGTGGCTGGGTTGGGGTTTGTCGGATTACGGCCCGTTGGGCCTAATCCGACCTACGCGGGAGCTATCAGAGTTCCGTGCAAACCGTAGGTCGGATTAGGCGAAGCCGTAATCCGACAATCAAGAAGCACCCACCTAACTAACCCGCGCAACCGAAATCTCGGTCAGCAATACCAGAGCTTCCTTATGGCCAGACTCGGGGAGGGTGTTGAGGCACTCAGCCGCCAGGGCGGCCTGTTCCCTGGCTTTTGCCATGGTGTACTCCAGGGCCCCGGAGTGGTTGACGATTTCGAGAATCCGGGGCAGGTCATCCAGCCCCCCCTTACGGATCGCCTGGCGAATCAGCTGCTTCTCGTCATCAGTGCCTTCGGCCATGGCGTAAATCAGTGGCAGGGTGGTTTTGCCTTCGGCCAGGTCGTCGCCCACGTTCTTACCCATGGTGTCAGCGTCGCCGCGGTAATCCAGGACATCATCCACAAGCTGGAAGGCCAGACCCAGGTGCTTGCCGTAGGCACTCAGTGCCAGCTCCTGGTCTTCGTTAGCTCCGGCCAGCAGTGCGCCAGTATGGGAGGCTGCTTCGAACAGCATGGCGGTTTTGTTGTGGATGACCTCCATGTATTTGTCTTCACTGACATCCGGGTTCTTCACGTTCATCAGTTGCAGTACTTCGCCCTCGGCAATAACGGCCGTGGCGTGGGAAAGTACGTCCATGATGCGGAGGTTCTGAAGCTCCACCATCATCTCGAAGGCGCGGGCGTAGAGGAAATCACCTACCAGTACGCTTGGGGCATTGCCCCAGCGGGCGTTGGCGGTGCTGCGGCCCCGGCGCATGTCTGAAGTGTCCACCACATCGTCGTGGAGGAGGGTGGCGGTATGCAGGAACTCGATCACCGCAGCCAGTTTCAGGTGGTCATCCTTGCCATAGCCCAGAGCGCGGCTTGAGAGTAAAACCAGTAACGGTCTCAGGCGCTTACCGCCGCTTTCAATAATGTATTGGGCGATTTTTTCCACCAGGGGAACGTCTGAGGAGAGCCGCTTGATGATCAGATCATTGACGCGGCTGAAGTCGTCCGCGACGGTGTCGTAAATGCGCTGGGCTGTCATGCGGCTGGTCCGGTCCCTTGTCTGGTGTTTTCGTTGGAAAAATAGGTGGGTCGGGCAATGCTAGGTATTGCGGTGATCAGTGTCAACTTGGCTTGTAAAGCGCTGGCGGTTTTCGTACAATCACGCGCCCAACTCATCCCAACCTGCGCTCCCTGCTATAGGGTTGCCGAAGCGCTTCCCTTAGAACCAGGTGGATAAGAGCAGGGATGGGTCAATCGCGGAGAACGTTAATGTACGCAGTTATTGTTAGCGGTGGTAAACAGCACCGAGTAAAAGAAGGCGAAACTCTGAAGCTGGAAAAGCTGGAAGTGGAAACCGGCGGCAACGTCGATTTTGACCGCGTTCTGCTGATCGCCGATGGTGACAAGGTTCAGGTTGGTGCGCCGGTTGTTGATGGTGCCAAAGTGACAGCAGAAGTGGTTAGCCACGGTCGTCATGACAAGATCCAGATCATCAAGTTCCGTCGTCGGAAGCATTCCATGAAACGTCAGGGCCACCGTCAGTGGTTTACTGAAGTCAAGATCACGGGTATCCAGGGCTAAGACCCTCGAGTAACCCCTTAGATAAGGAGGCTGGTAATGGCTCATAAAAAGGCAGCAGGTAGTACCCGTAACGGTCGCGATTCCGAGTCGAAACGACTTGGTGTGAAGCGCTTCGGCGGCGAGACTGTATCTGCAGGCAGCATCATTGTTCGTCAGCGCGGCACCCGTTTCCACCCGGGCAATAACGTTGGCCTCGGCAAGGACCACACCCTGTTTGCAACCGCAAACGGTCAGGTCAAGTTCGAAGTGAAAGGTCCTGAGAACCGCAAGTTCGTGAGCATCGTTCCGGCTGCGTAAGCAGCGGCGATCTCGGGTTCTGTTGAACCTTGGGCGGCCCTGATATGATTTGATATCAGAGTCCCCTGGAGCCCCGCATAGCTTCCATGAGGCTGCGGGGCTTTTTAGTTTATGCGCAGTGCGCAAAGGGTTGATTGATGAAGTTCGTAGACGAAGCCACCATCATTGTTGAGGCGGGCAAGGGCGGCCACGGTTGCCTGAGTTTCCGCCGTGAAAAATACGTGCCCAAAGGTGGCCCCGATGGTGGTGACGGCGGCGACGGTGGGTCTGTGTACCTGGAAGCCGACAGCGCGCTCAATACGCTGATCGATTACCGGTTCCAGCGGAAACACAAGGCTGAGAACGGCCAGCCGGGCTCCGGCCGTAACTGTACTGGCATCAAAGGCGAAGACCTGGTGTTGCCGGTACCGGTAGGAACGACTGTTGTGGATATGGACACCCACGAAGTTTTGGGCGATCTGACCCGCGCCGGTGAGCGACTGAAAGTGGCTCAGGCAGGCTTCCACGGTCTGGGCAATACCCGCTTCAAGTCCTCGGTGAACCGGGCTCCGCGCCAGACCACCAAAGGCTCCGAAGGCGAACTTCGCAACCTGCGACTGGAGCTGAAAGTACTGGCGGATGTCGGTTTGCTGGGCATGCCCAACGCGGGCAAGTCCACCTTTATCCGTTCGGTGTCGGCGGCCCGGCCAAAAGTGGCGGACTACCCGTTCACCACCCTGGTGCCGAATCTGGGGGTTGTCAGCGTACAGGCCCACCAGAGCTTTGTGATTGCCGACATTCCGGGCCTGATTGAAGGTGCAGCAGAGGGCGCAGGCCTTGGTATTCGCTTCCTGAAGCACCTGGTTCGGACACGATTGTTGCTGCATCTGGTTGACGTGGCACCTTATGACGGTTCTTCGCCGGTAGAAAGCGTCCGCGCCATCGAGCACGAACTGGAAAAGTTCAGTGAAACCCTGGCTAACCGAGAGCGTTGGCTGGTACTGAACAAAGTGGATATGGTCTCGGAAGAAGACCGGGAGGCCCATTGCCAGGCCATTGTCGACGAGCTTGGCTGGAAAGGCCCGGTGTTCAGCATCTCTGCCCTTAGCGGCGAAGGCACCAAGCCGCTTACCCAGGCAGTGATGCGCTGGATCGAAGATCAGGCCCGGGAAGAGGCAGAAAATCCCGAATTCGCCGAGAGAGAAGCTGCCCGCCGTCGCCAGATGGACGAAGAGGCGCGCGCGAGGATCGAAGCGGAGCGCCAGATCCGCCGCGAAGCCCGTCAGGGTGACGATGATGACGACGACTTCGATGACGACGATTACGATGTCGAGGTAGTTTACGCTCCAGAATAGGACTTTTTGCCTGATCTAACGCCAAAGTATCGCCGGGCAGGCAGGTGCCATGTCGGTGGATCGTCAAAAACAGGGATGTTTTTGTCGAGCGTACATGGACGTATTCACAGCGTATCCACCGACATGGTACCTGCCTGCCCGCCCCCGTGGACTGGAATACAATGAGCAAACGCATCCAGCTGCGCCAGGCTCGCCGCCTGGTCGTAAAAATAGGAAGTGCACTTCTCACCAATGATGGCAGGGGCCTGGACGTAGCCGCCCTTGGATTATGGGTGGACCAGATTGCAGAATTGGTCAGTGATGGGGTTGAAGTGGTTATTGTGTCTTCAGGATCTGTGGCTGAGGGCATGAGCCGCCTGGGCTGGACAGTCCGGCCGGAACAGCTGCACGAGCTGCAGGCCGCAGCCGCCGTTGGCCAGATGGGGCTGGTGCAGACCTGGGAAGCCCAGTTCAAGCGGCACGACCTCCACACTGCACAAATTCTGCTAACTCACGACGACCTGTCCGATCGCAAGCGCTACCTCAACGCCCGAAGCACCTTAAGGGCGTTACTTGATTTTGGTGTGGTGCCCATCGTCAACGAAAACGACACCGTGGTCACCGACGAAATCCGCTTCGGCGACAACGACACCCTGGGGGCTTTGGTCGCCAACCTGATCGAAGCTGATGGTCTGATCATACTCACCGACCAGCTCGGCCTGTTCGACAAGGATCCCCGTAAAAACCCGGACGCCAGAATGGTCGACGAGCGCCGCGCCAGCGACTCCGAACTTGACGCCATGGCTGCTGGCGGAGCGGGCACCCTCGGCCGCGGAGGCATGCAAACCAAAGTCCGCGCCGCCCGCCTGGCCGCCCGCTCCGGCGCCTTCACTGTCATCGTCGGCGGCCGGATCGAAAAAGCCATCGCCCGACTGCGCGACGGCGAAAGCATCGGTACCCTCCTGCTCCCCGAGCAGGGCCGCATCGCCGCCCGCAAACAGTGGCTCGCCAGCCACCTCCAGACCCGCGGCAAACTCACCCTCGACCAGGGCGCCGTCAACGTCCTCTGCCGGGGCGGCCGCAGCCTGCTGCCGGTGGGCGTAAAAAGCGTCTCCGGCCAGTTCCGCCGCGGCGAAATGGTCTCCTGTGTCGACGAAACCGGCAAAGAAATCGCCCGCGGCCTCGTCAACTACGACGCCGACGAAGCCAGAGCCATCGCCGGCCGCTCAAGCGATCGGATAACAGAAGTTTTGGGCTACATCTCCGACGAAGAAATGGTCCACAGAGACAACATGGTGATTGTCTAGAAGTTCTCCCCAACTCTGGAGGCAGGGCTGATCACCTACTCCGAAAACCGTGCATTGCCATGGATGGCAATGCCGAGCCCCCATGGATGGGTTTACGGCGTGTTTGGGGAGAGGGTTGCCGGTCTTTACTGTGCACCCAAGCAAACAGTCAGGCACAAAAAAACCGGCCAATCAGGCCGGTTTCTTCATTCAAAGTTCCGAAAGAGCGATTTACGCGCTCTTCAGAGCCTTGATGCGGGCGCTCAGACGGCTCTTCTGGCGAGCAATCTTGTTCTTGGCGAACACGCCCTTGTTAACCATGCTGTCCATAATCGGCTGAGCCTGCTGGAAAGCTGCTTGCGCTTCCTCAGGCTTGTTAGCTTCAATGTTGGCCTGGACTTTCTTGATATAAGTACGCGCCATGGAACGCAGGCTGGCATTGTGCTTGCGGTTCTTCTCGTTCTGACGTGCGCGCTTCTTGGCTTGCGGGGAATTTGCCACCGTATAACTCCTGAGATCTGTGAAATCCGAAATTCGTGTGAAACGATTCGTAAAAATCGCGGGCGCGCCAAAACCAGCGCGTCGAAATAAATGACGCGGAACTATGCCGCCAACGTCCCAAAATGTCAAGACTCAACGGGATTTCATCCCGGTATCCACAAGGCCTGTGGTAAACTCGCCGCTCGTTACCGGAGAGCCCCTGGCAGCCTTAAGTAAATACCGAAACCAGGGTTATTACGCGTCGGAAAACTCCAGATTCTATCAAACCATTGTCCAGGCCACGAATGTCGTCCGAACCTGAGCAGAAAGAAGAGCAGAAGGCATTGCCCAAGCCGCCGGGACTGCTGAGGTCATCCGGCGTCGTTGGCATAATGACCATGTTGTCACGGGTCCTCGGCCTGGTGCGGGACATGGTGATTGCCCGCTATTTCGGTGCCGGCGCAAGTGCAGATGCTTTTTTTGTTGCCTTCAAAATCCCTAATTTTCTGCGCCGCCTGTTCGCCGAAGGTGCCTTTTCCCAGGCCTTTGTGCCGGTGCTTTCCTCCTATCGGCAGCAGGAATCGGTCACCGAAGTCCGGCGTCTGGTCAATGCTGTCGCCGGCTCCCTCGGGCTGGTGCTGCTGGGCGTGACCGTTGTCGCCATGCTGGGAGCGCCGCTACTGACGGCCGTTTTCGCGCCGGGCTTCCTGGATGACGACCTCAAGTTCGGCCTGGCCAGCGACATGCTGCGCATCACCTTCCCGTATCTGTTGCTGATATCGCTGACAGCCTTTGCCGGCGGCATCCTTAACAGCTACGACCGTTTTGCCATACCCGCGTTTACGCCGGTATTGCTGAACCTGGCGATGATCGGGGCTGCCATCTTCCTGTCGCCGCTGATGGAAACCCCCATCATTGCCCTGGCCTGGGGCGTATTCATTGCCGGGGCGTTGCAGTTGTTCTTCCAGATTCCCTTCCTGATGCAGCTGGGGCTGATGCCGCGGCCCAAGGTGGACTACAAGCACGAAGGTGTCAGCCGGATCCTGAAGCTGATGGTGCCAGCGCTGTTCGGTGTGTCCGTGAGCCAGATCAACCTGCTGCTGGATACCGTGCTGGCTTCGTTTCTGCAGACCGGCAGTGTTTCCTGGCTCTATTATTCTGACCGGTTGTCTGAATTGCCCCTGGGGGTTTTCGGCATAGCCATCGCCACGGTGATCCTTCCAAGCCTGTCCCGTAAGCACGCAGCCGCGTCTGCCGACCAGTTTGCGGCCACGCTGGACTGGGCGGTACGGGCTGTACTTCTGATTGGTCTGCCGGCCGCACTGGCCCTGGCCCTGCTGGCGGAACCATTGATCGCAACCCTGTTCCATTATGGGGAAGTCACCGATCGGGATGTCGCCATGGCAGCCCAAAGCCTGCGCGCCTATTCCGCAGGCCTGCTTGCCTTCATGCTGATCAAGGTGCTGGCGCCCGGGTATTTTGCCCGCGAAGACACCAAGACCCCGGTCAAGATCGGCATTATTGCGATGGTGGCCAATATGGTATTCAACCTGGCGCTGATCTTCCCGTTGGCACACGCAGGACTGGCGCTGGCCACGTCTCTGTCAGCTTGGCTGAACACTGGCCTGTTGTGGCGGGGTCTGATAAAGGAAGGTGCATGGAAGTGGCAGCCCGGCTGGCCCCGATTCCTGATTCAGATCGGACTTGCAAACGGGGCGCTGGCCGTGGCGATCCTGTGGCTGCAACCACCGGTTGACCGCTGGCTGGGGGTAGGTGGCCTTCAGCGCGCCACGGATATGGGTATTCTCGTAGTCTCCGGCGTTGCCGTGTATTTTATCGTGTTGGCACTGGCCGGGGTTCGGGTAAGACATTTCCGCCACAGGTAGGTTATAATCGCGCGTTTTCTCACCAGTGAAACCATACACCGCTGGCAAACAAGGGTTCGTTTTACATGCGTCTGATCCGGGGCCTGACCAACCTGAAACACTTTGCGCAGCAGGCCGATGGGCCGCTGGCCAACGGGTGTGTCGCCACCATCGGGAATTTTGACGGTGTTCACCTGGGACATCAGACCATTATCGACCAGGTGCATGAGAAGGCCCTGGAGCTGGGCGTACCCTCCATTGTGATGGTATTCGAGCCCCAGCCACGAGAGTTTTTCCAGGGCCGGGAAGCACCACCACGACTGATGGCATTCCGGCAGAAATTCGAATCACTGCTGGCATCCGGCATTGATATTGTGCTCTGCCTGCGTTTCAACGAGCGGTTCCGGAGTTACTCCGGCATGGGGTTTATTGAAGACGTACTGATTGATGGCCTCGGAGTCCGCCATCTGGTGGTGGG
Organism: Marinobacter sp. SS13-12; assembly: GCF_030227115.1. Taxonomy (NCBI): domain Bacteria; kingdom Pseudomonadati; phylum Pseudomonadota; class Gammaproteobacteria; order Pseudomonadales; family Marinobacteraceae; genus Marinobacter; species Marinobacter sp. SS13-12. Next base: position 28,949 of record NZ_JASSUA010000006.1, on the reverse strand, counting down.
AGATGATTTCCGTTTCGGCTGCGACCGTGCCGGTGACTTTGCGTTGCTACGGGAAGTGGGCGACCAGCGGGGGTTCACGGTTGAGAACACCCGCACAGTCACTGTCAACGGTGAGCGGGTCAGCAGCACCCGGATCCGCAATGTGTTGGCCGAGAACCGGATCGAGGAAGCTGAAGCTCTGCTTGGCCACCCGTACCGCATCCGCGGGAGAGTGGTATACGGACGTCAGCTCGGACGCCAGATTGGCGCGCCGACAGCCAACTTGCTGCTGCCCCACATGCCTGCCCTGGAAGGTGTCTATGTGGTAAGCGCGACCCTGAAGGGGGGAAGGGTACTGGACGGCGTTGCCAACATCGGGCTACGCCCCACCGTGGATGGCAAACAGCCCTCGCTGGAAGTGCACCTGTTTGACTTTGCTGGCACACTTTACGGCCAGCGACTTGATGTGGTTTTCCGCCATGCACTGCGGGACGAAGTGAAATTCGACTCGGTGGATGCCCTGAAGCAGCAGATTGCCCGTGATTTAGACCACGCCCGGGCATGGATTGCAGATTATGGCTCCTCAGCCACCGGACACTGACCGACATTTAACAACCTGAGCTACGCACTTTTACCATGAGCGACTACAAGCACACTCTGAATCTGCCTGAAACCGCCTTCCCCATGCGCGGTAACCTCGCCAAGCGTGAGCCGGACATGCTCAAACGCTGGCAGGACCTGGATGTTTACGGCACCCTGCGTAAACAGCGCGAAGGCCGGGAAAAGTTCATCCTTCACGATGGGCCTCCCTACGCCAACGGCAGCATTCATATCGGTCATGCGGTCAACAAGATCCTCAAGGACATGATCGTCAAGTCCCGTAGCTTTATGGGCTACGACGCGCCTTATGTGCCGGGCTGGGACTGCCATGGACTGCCTATCGAGCACAAGGTGGAGCAGGAAATCGGCAAGGCCGGAGTAAAGGTGGACTACAAGACCTTCCGCCAGGCCTGTCGCGACTATGCTACCAAGCAGATTGCGGGTCAGAAAGAAGACTTTATCCGCCTGGGTGTGATGGGTGAGTGGGAAAAGCCCTACCTGACCATGGACCCGAAAGTAGAGGCGGGCATTGTGCGTGCCCTGGGTAAAATTGTCGCCAAGGGGCATCTGGTTCGCGGTTTCAAGCCGGTTTACTGGAGTGTGGTGGGTCAGTCTGCGCTGGCCGAAGCCGAGGTGGAATATCAGGACAAGACCTCGGTACAGATCGATGTTCGCTTCACCGTGGTGGATCAGGCACGGGTTCTCGACCTGTTCGGAACGGACAAGGGTGAGGGCGATGTGTCGGTTGTTATCTGGACAACTACCCCCTGGACCATCCCTGCTAACCAGGCGGTTTCCATTCACGCCGAGCTCGATTATGCACTGGTGCAGGTTGATACCGGCCAGGGCCAGGAGCGAATGATCGTCGCCGCAGAAATGGTCGATGGCATCATGGCGCGCTGGGGTGTGGAGAACTTTGAAGTGCTGGCCACGGTCCCTGGCGCTACTCTTGAAAAGCTGGCCCTGCAGCATCCGGTGTATGACAAGCAGGTACCGCTGATCCTGGGCGACCATGTATCTATCGACGCGGGTACTGGTGTCGTTCACACGGCCCCGGATCACGGCGTGGAAGACTTTGAAGTGGGTAAGGCGTACGGCATTGGCACCATCAGCCTGGTCAAGGCCGATGGCACCTACACCCAGGCCGCCGGAGAGTTTGCCGGAGTGCACGTCTATAAGGCCGACGACCCGGTGTGCTCCGCCCTGGAGCGTGAAGGCAAGCTGGTGCGGGCCGAGAAGTTCAGCCACAGCTACCCCCACTGCTGGCGCACCAAGACTCCGCTGATCTATCGCGCCACGCCCCAGTGGTTCATCAGCATGGAAAAGGAAAACCTTCGGAACGACGCCCTGGAAGCCATCAAGGGTGTGCGCTGGGTACCTGCCTGGGGGCAGAACCGTATCGAGGCCATGTTCAAGCAGTCCCCGGACTGGTGCATTTCGCGCCAGCGTACCTGGGGCGTGCCGATCACCCTGTTTATCCAGAAGGAAACACAGGAGCTGCATCCGGACACCCAGAACCTGATCGAAGCGGTAGCGAAGGAAATCGAGAAGGGCGGCATCGACGCCTGGTACGACATCGACACTGCAGATTTCCTGGGCAGCGACGCGGACCAGTATGAAAAGGTCATGGACACCCTCGATGTGTGGTTTGATTCGGGTGTCACACACGAGTCCGTACTGCGTCCCCGCAAAGAGCTGGGTCAGTTTCCGGCGGACCTTTACCTTGAAGGCTCTGACCAGCACCGGGGCTGGTTCCAGTCGTCACTGAAAACCTCCATCGCGATGAACGGCGTGGCACCTTACAAGCAGGTGCTGACCCACGGCTTTACCGTTGATGGCAAGGGCCGCAAGATGTCCAAGTCCCTGGGTAACGTGATTGCGCCCCAGGAAGTGATGAATGAGCTGGGCGCCGATATCCTGCGCCTGTGGGTGTCTGCCACCGACTACAGCGGTGAGATGACGGTGTCCAAGGACATCCTCAAGCAGACAGCGGACGGCTATCGCCGCATCCGTAACACAGCCCGCTTCCTGCTCAGCAACCTTACCGGTTTCGATCCGGAGCAGCACGCTGTCGCACCGGAAGACATGATAGCCCTGGACCGCTGGATGGTGGACAAGGCCCTGCGGCTACAGGAAGAACTGCAGGAGGACTACGAGAACTACGCCTTCCTGCGTATTTACCAGAAGGTGTATAACTTCTGCGAGGCCACCCTGGGCGGTTTCTATCTGGACATCATCAAGGACCGCCAGTACACCACCCAGGCCGATAGCCGCGAGCGCCGCTCCTGCCAGACGGCCCTGTATCATGTGGCGGAAGCCCTGGTGCGTTGGATAGCACCTATCCTGAGTTTCACTGCTGATGAAATCTGGCAGCACCTGCCTGGCAAGCGTGGCGATACCGTGTTCTATGAAACCTGGTATGTAGGCCTGACAGCGCTGCCCGATAACGTAGAGCTTGGCCGCGATTACTGGAGCCGGATCTACAGCGTCAAAGAAGCTGTGAACAAATGCCTCGAAGAGTCCCGTGGGCGTGGTGAAATCAAGGGTTCCCTGAGCGCGGAAGTGACGCTTTACTGCGAAGGCGATCTGGCACAGGACCTGAACTATCTGGGTGAGGAGCTTCGCTTTGTGCTCATCACCTCTGAGGCTTCGGTGAAGCCGGTGTCCGAGGCTGGTGATGCCGAACAGACTTCCCATGAAGGGCTGTTGGTGAAAGTTGCCCCTGCCAGCCATGCCAAGTGCGAACGTTGCTGGCACCATCGAGCGGATGTTGGCCAGAGCGAGCAGTACAGCGATCTTTGTGGTCGTTGCGTCACGAACGTGGAAGGGCAGGGCGAGTCCCGGTCCTTTGCCTGATGGAAGCCAGACTGTGGAAAGCGTAATGAGCGACACGGAAATAACCGGGTCCAAGCTGCGCTGGCTCTGGTTGGCCGTGTTGGTCATCGTGCTGGACCTTGGCACCAAGGCCATGGCAACCGCGATGCTGACCTATGGCAACCCGGTGCCGGTTATGCCGATGTTCAACCTGACGCTGTTGCACAATACCGGCGCGGCGTTCAGCTTCCTGGCCGGCGCCGCTGGCTGGCAACGCTGGTTCTTTGTCACCCTGGCACTGGTGGTCAGCGTGGTACTGGTGGTCTGGCTCAAGTCGCTGCGCCGCCATGAAACCTGGTCTGCCATTGCCATCGTGTTAATCCTTGGCGGTGCCCTGGGCAACGTGTATGACCGGGTTGTTCATGGTTATGTGGTGGATTTCCTGCATTTTTACTGGAACGACTACCATTTCCCCGCCTTTAATATTGCCGACACCGCCATCACCATTGGTGCCGGCATGATGATTCTCGACATATTCCGAAAGCCCCGGGAGTCCGATGGCGATCCGGAGTGAAGGAAGACAGGAGCGATAGCTGCCAATGAAAGAACTTCCCATAGACCAGGGCACCCGAGTCACTCTTCATTTTGCGCTGAAATTCAGTGATGGTGAAATCATCGACTCTACCTTCGAGAAAGAGCCGGCGACCCTGGAAATCGGTGACGACAACCTGCCGGAGAATTTCGAGGCCTATCTGATGGGCATGATGGCGGGAGAGCGGAATAGCTACGAAGTGCCGCCAGAGAAGGCCTTTGGGCAGCATAACCCCAACAACGTGCAGACCTTCAAGCGCAGCGAGTTCAGTGCCGATATGGTGCTGGAGAAAGGCGTTATGATTTCGTTCGCGGATGCGCGCCAGAGCGAGCTTCCGGGTGTGGTAAGTCGCGTGGAGGGAGATCAGGTTGAGGTGGACTTTAATCACCCTCTGGCGGGGCGTACACTGACGTTTGAAGTGGAAATAATTGATGTGGAGCCTGTTGGGGCCGCTCACTGACATCGCAGCCTCTTATTAAGGTGCATGTCAGTCGGTGGGCAGGCCACTTCGGGATACGCGGTGAATACGTCCATGTACGCTCGACAAAAACATCCATGTTTTTGACGATCCCGAAGTGGCCTGCCCACCGACTTCCGCAGACTTTTTTGATATCGCAGGGCCATTATTCCTATGCAAATCCGACTCGCTAATCCTCGTGGTTTCTGTGCCGGTGTAGACCGTGCCATTGAGATCGTGAACCGTGCCCTCGATGTTTTCGGTGCGCCTATCTATGTGCGCCATGAGGTTGTGCATAACAAGTTTGTGGTGGATAACCTGCGCAATCGTGGCGCTATTTTTGTGGATGAGCTGGAAGAGGTGCCGGACGACAAGCTGGTGATATTCAGTGCTCACGGCGTGTCCCAGGCGGTGCAGAAGGAAGCAGCACGCCGAGGCCTGAAGGTATTCGATGCCACCTGCCCGCTGGTCACCAAGGTGCACCTTGAGGTGATGAAGTACAGCCGTGACGGGCGTGAATGCATTTTGATCGGACACCATGGACACCCCGAGGTGGAAGGCACCATGGGGCAGTACGATCACAGCAATGGCGGCGAGATTTACCTCGTGGAAGACGAGAAAGACGTTGCCGGACTGGTAGTAAAGGATCCATCGAAGCTGTCGTATGTCACCCAGACCACACTCTCCATGGATGACACTGCCCGGGTTATTGATGCCCTCAGAGAGAAATTCCCTGAAATCCAGGGTCCTCGCAAGGACGACATCTGCTACGCCACCCAGAACCGCCAGGACGCGGTGAAACAGCTCGCCGGCGACTGCGACCTGATGCTGGTAGTAGGCTCCCCGAACAGTTCCAACTCCAACCGTCTGCGGGAACTGGCCGAGCGCATGGGTACCCCTGCGTATCTTATCGACGAAGCCTCGCAGATTGACCCGCAATGGCTGGCGGGTAAAACCTCTGTCGGTGTGACCGCTGGTGCCTCAGCGCCGGAAGTGCTGGTGAATGATGTGATTGCCAGGCTGAGGGACCTCGGCGGTGATATGCCGGAGGAAGTGTCTGGCCGTGAGGAGAATATTGTGTTCTCCATGCCCCGGGAGTTGCGGATTGATGTCGTGGAAGTATCCTGAGTTTCTGGAAATTTGGTTGATGCGTTTGAATGTTGGTAATTGTGACGTCTGATCAAATGCCTTTACGTGAGTTGTGACCGAATTCACGAAATCCCCATTTCGCCTCCGCTTATCTCCCTGGACCTACCACTTGTCGGTTCCTACTAGAGTCGATCCTTCCGATGCTTTAGCTTGCATACAGAGTAAATTGGAAGGTCCTTATGGTTACAAGAAAAAAAACTTCGGGTTTTACCCTTATTGAGCTCATGATCACCGTTGCCCTCGTAGGTGTGATTGCCGCTTTTGCTGTCCCATCGTTTGCTAACCTTATCGCCAATAGTCGCCTGGCTAGTGCGTCGAACGACGTCGTTGGCGTATTGAATTACGCGCGGAGCCAAGCTGTAAAGGAAGGGCGCAGGGTCATCGTGAGTGCGACGGATGGCGCGAACTGGGCTAACGGTATAAGTGTATGGATAGATCGTAATGGCAATGGCTCGATGCAGGACGCGGAAGAGCTGCGCAGAACGTCTGCAGCGGGCGGAGCGGTCACCATAAGTTCGTCATCCAATTTCATGTTTACGGGGGGAGGGCTCTTACCCAATGGCTCAGGGGCCGTGACGATGCAGATTTGTGATGATCGTAACGGTGAGTCCGGTAGCTCGATTACGGTAACCCTTGGCGGACGTATTCGCTCGGAGGACCTCACATGCGGTTAACCAGCTCAGCTTGCCAGCGATTTCATCGTGAAAGAGGTTTTACGATGATTGAGGTTCTGGTTGCAATGATCATCCTGGCCATCGGCTTGCTAGGTGTGGCTGGGATCCAGGCATTATCGTTAAAGCAGACCAGCAACTCAGCTGTTCGCTCCTTGGTGACAATGCATGCCTACGACTTATCGGAACGTATGCGTTCGGAGTTTGATGACGTAACCGCCTTTGAGAAAACGCTGTCTTCAACCTGTAGCGGATGCGATACCAAGTTGAGTGCCTGGCAGTCTCGCTTGCTTGAAGATGTGCCGACGGCCTCCAGCGCAGTGGATGTTACGAACAATGCCAACCTCACCTTTGCGGAAATAACTGTGAATTGGACAGAAAGGGGTTTAGGTAATGATGCGCTGGCACAAAGTTATACCTTGTATGTGAGGCTTAGATAATGACAACGGTTACCAAACAAAAAGGCTTGTCTATAGTCGAGTTGATGGTGGCTCTGACTCTGGGTCTGATACTGACTGCTGGGCTGGTACAGATTTTTAGCGGCAATCAGCGCTCATTTATTGTCGGTGATGCAAGCAACCGCGTCCAGGAGACCGGACGCATGACCACAGAGTTTATCAGCCGCGCGGTGCGTAATGCTGATTATTGGGGATGCATCCCCAGAGAGAATGTTGCCAACAAGCTCGACAATACTCATCCCGCCTATCAGGCCTCTACAGATTTATTCAGCTTTTCCGATGGTTTTATGGCTTATCAGAGTGACGGCTCAACACTGGGTCTGTCTGGTACAGACGCTCTGATATTGCGAGGTGTCGGAGGCTCTGGAGACGTCCAGATAACTGAGGTGATGCCCAATTCTTCGGCAAACCTTAAGGTCAACACAGTTAGTGGCATCTCCGAATCAGATATTCTTCTAATCAGCGATTGCATTGCGGGGGACATCTTTCAGGTAACCGGTACTCAGACTGGTGCGAATGAGGGTATAAATCACAATACAGGCAGCTCAGTCGTGCCGGGTAACGGCAAGCCACGGGATGGCGTCGATGTGACTGTCGACAACAACTGCCCTGGCAACGCGTCAAATTGCCTGTCGAAGCAATACGACGAATCCGCTCAGATTTACAACCCTTACTACTACCAGTTTTTTCTAAGTGCAGATGCCAATGGCCGTCGCGCCTTGTTCCGTAAGAACGGGGCAGCAGCAGCCCAGGAAATCATGGACGGTATCTGGGATCTTCAGATGCGAGTTGGCATAGACTCTGGTTTGTCCAATGGTGAGATAACCCAATGGATTGAAATCGATGGGCCTACCGCTTTATCCGCGGCAGCCGCAGGTGATGTGGTTGCTGTACAGTTGTCGCTGCTTGCCCGCTCGCCGGAAAACAACATCGTCGATGCACCACCGAAACTGTGTTATCCCTCATGGACGGACTGCTCAGGAGGCCCGAACTATGACGTCTCAACGGAAGTCGCAGCGGACTCAAGACATCTTTATCGCGTGTTTACAACCACAGCAACCATCCGCAACCGGATTTTGAGGGTTGAGCAACAATGATGGGACAACAATTTCACTTGGCAATATTTCAGAAAGGGGCCGCGTTGCTCACCAGTTTGCTTATTCTATTGGTTTTAAGCCTTCTGGCGATCTCAAGCATGCAGAATAGCAGTATGCAGGAAAGGATGGTCTCAGCCCAAAGGGAAGGTTTTATGGCGATGGAGGGCGCCGAGTTGGCGCTCAGGGAGGCTGAGCTGGCCATTGAGGCGTTGGCCAGTCCTTCTGGATTTAACACCATAGATGGATTTTATGAAAAGGGAACAGCGCCAAGGGGCGGGAGTGTTTTCAATGCCAGTGTCTGGGCTGGTGGCAATTCGGTCTCAGTGACGGTCCCTACGGTCAACGGATCAGCCTTGTTTCCAGAGTCACCCCGATATTTTGTTGAATATGTTGGGGAGGCCCAACTCGAGGTGGGTAACGAGTCAGCTGATGTGAACATGACCAACTATAACCATGAAACCGGTGCGTCGGTCGCTAAGGCATTTCGAATCGTAGCCCGCGGGACTGGGGCGACGGCAGAAGGTCAGCGAATTTTAGAAGAATATTACCGGCGCGAGTTTTAGGTGCTGGCAGGAGGCGTTTAGATGAAAGCATTATATGGTCGAGTATGTCATGGTCTGGCTAGCTTGTGCATTTGCTTGCCGGCCGCGAGCTATGGGGATGTGCCTTTTGCTGACACTCCGTTGTTTTTGTCGGGATCAGTCAAACCGAACGTCGTCTATGCTGTCGATGACTCCGGTAGTATGGATTATGAGATAGTTAGTAACAATTATTCTGGCTCCGCTAATTATTTGTTCGATAGCGGTTCCAATAGCACCAATGATGGGGGGTGGCTAACGAACACTGGTGGATCCGGCCAGGTTCCGTTTACCAGGCGATATCATTATCTGAGATCTTCTGATTACAACGCAGCCTATTACAATCCTGATTCGGTATACCAGCCTTGGCCGGATTCTACCACTCTTAGCTTTACCAATGTGGACGCCACCAATGCATCCTTTGAGCCCACTTCATCTACCAGCAAGAAATTGAATCTAACGGAGAACACAACGGATACCAACGGTAACAGTTTCTACCCTGCCACTTACTTTACAAAAGTAGAGGACGGTACACTCTCGTTTAGCTACAACGGCACTACGTACAATTGTGGTGCTGGTAATGCTTATGATATCTGGCGTAGCGATGCAAGTGATTTTGTTTTTAACAATGGCGTCACGGGGTTTGGGCCAGACGATTCATGTCTCAAAGAGGTCAAAATTTCTGCAGGCACGGATGAGATGCAGAACTTCGCCAATTGGTTCAGCTATTATCGTCGCTTGCACCACGCAACGAGGGGGGCAATAGCTGAGTCGCTTGAAGGATTATCCGGTATCCGGGTTGGTACTTTCTGGATCCACAATCGGCGTGACATCCCAATGGAAGATCTTGATACCGAGAAAAAGGACTTTCTCGAAGACACCTACAAACGTTTCGGCTCAGGCTACAATGGTGGTGGTACACCTTTGAGACGCACGCTTGATCATGCTGGGGATCAGTTTAATACTAACTCGGATCTGATTCAGGCCGAGTGCCAGAAAAACTTCACTTTGCTGTTTACCGATGGTTTCAATAGCTCCGGTATCTCTGGGGTTGGCAATGCGGATGGAGATAAGGGTTCTCCTTACCAGGATAAGGTCTCAAACACTCTCGCCGACGTTGCTATGAAGTATTACGATACTCAGCTTCGTAGTGGTGATTATTCTGCAGGCAAGGTTCGACTCCCGGAAGGTTGTTACAAGCAGGAAAATGACCCTGGGTACAGTAACCTGGTGCAAAAGCGAGTTGAGACAACTGATCCTTCCTATGATGCTTCTGTAGACTGCAACAGTAATCTTCACATGAATACCTATACGGTCGGGTTTGGCGCGATAGGTGAGGAGTTTGTTGGAAAAGGCTATTCCAGCGTCCAGGACGTTTACGACACGCCGCCTGATTGGAGCCAGCTGGAAGATGTTAATGATTGGGATGAAGATCAGGTTGACGACCTTCTTCATGCTGCAGTCAATGGTCGTGGAGAGTTTTACAATGCGACGAGCGTGGAACAGTTGCGATCGGCCATCTCTGCAGCCATTCGTGACATTGTCCGTTCAACTGGAAGTGCGACGAACGTAACATTTAATACTGCTACTCTCGAGCAAGGCAGTGAAGTCTATACGGCATCCTTTAACAGTGGCGACTGGAGTGGGTCCGTTGCGGCGAGATCACTGAATCCGGTTACGGGTGGAATTGGCAGCACTGTATGGGATGCCGCTGATGAACTGGAGAATCAGACACCTGCAAATCGGTTTATTGTGACCAACAATAATGGTGGTGTTCTCTTTGAATGGAACCAGTTATCAGGATCGCAGCAGGATGATCTTGACGGGCCTGGTGATGATAGCCTCGGGCCCGATCGGCTAGCCTATATCCGAGGCGATAGGTCCAAAGAAAACGGTGCCTTTCGTAAGCGCTCTACGCCATTGGGTGACGTCGTGAACTCTTCGCCGGTCTATGTCGGGGCACCTGCCAGCGGTTGGCCGGATCGTGATCCGTTTGGCGCCTCTGCTACTGGACGCTATTCAACGTTTAAGCAGGATAATGTGGGTCGTACCCCCATTGTCTATGCAGGCGCAAACGATGGAATGCTTCATGGCTTCAATGCAGAAACAGGGGAGGAGCTGGTCTCCTACATTCCGAGCTTTGTGTATTCAGCTGCTGGCGACGAGGGACTGAGTTATCTCAGCGATCCGAACTATGACCATCGCTTTTACGTTGATTTGTCTCCGGCGGTTTCGGATATCTATATCGGTGATGCGACTGGAAGCAACGCGGGTTGGCGCACGGTTCTGATTGGTGGTTTGCGCTCTGGTGGTCGCGGTCTCTTTGCACTAAACGTCACCGACCCGTCAGATTTTGATGGCACATCAACCGCGGCTCAAGATCTCGTAATGTGGGAGTTTTCCCATCCAGACCTTGGCTACATCACAGAGCCGCCGCTAATATCGCTGGTAAAATGGGGCAACAACGATTACCGCTGGAGTGCGTTGGTACCCAATGGATATAACAGTGATAACGGGAAAACCGGCCTGTTCATCCTTGACATTCAGGGTGGCCAGAACGGATGGACAGAAGGTTCGGATTACGAGTTCGTAGAGCTCGAGGCGACTGGTACCGGACTTTCTCCGTTACGGGCGGTCGATTATGTGGACGAGTCTGGTGCAGTTGTCCGCGACGGTGTAGTTGACCGAGTGTATGCGGGTGATCTGGATGGCAATATGTGGGCTGTGGACCTCTCTGGAGGTTCGGCTTCCTGGGCAAGCGTTTATTCTTCCGGAAATGGTGCAAGCGCTGCAGCGGCTCCGCTTTTCGTAGCTGAAGATTCTTCGGGTAATGGTCAGCCTATCACTTCAGCTCCAGTCATGGGGCGTAACATCTACAACACCAATGGGAGTCAACCAAACCTGTTTGTCTTCTTTGGTACGGGCCGTTACCTGACTATCACTGACCCGACGAGTACTGCTGTCCAAAGTTTTTATGGAGTATGGGACGAAGGGGAAACTGTCACTAGGTCCCAGCTCGCAGGTCGAGCCATTACCGAATCGACATCCTCCGGTCGCGAAGTCCGGACCGTAGGTGGGGCTTCGATTGACTGGACAGACACTTCTGCAAACGCACGAAAGGGTTGGGTCGTAGACTTCACCACGGAGGCTGGTGAAAGGGTGATTGAGAGTCCGCTAGTGAGGGGTGAATACATCCTTTTCAATACTGTGACACCAAGCCAGAGTCCTTGCCAGAGCGGTGGCACAAGCTGGACCATGGCGCTGAGGTTTGACGGAACAACGCCTGAGAGAGCCGTATTTGATGTCAACAATGACGGAAAGGTCGATTCGAACGATGACATAGTTGGTGGGGTTCGATACGGAGATGCAATGATTCTCAATTCAAACATTCTGGGCGATAACCTTTATCGTCAGGCTTCCGACGGTGAGGTGGATCAGACCAAGGTGGACCTCGGTGGTGGTAAGACGCTTGGCCGTTCAGGCTGGCGGGAGATCTACGAAGAATGAACAGCATAGGTCCAGTTATGATGACTCAGAGGAAACACCGAATTGCGCGACAGGCAGGTTTTACGCTAATCGAGCTGATGATCGTGGTTGCGATCATCGGCATTATTGCGGCCATTGCCTATCCTAGTTATTTGGAGCAGGTTCAAAGTACCCGTCGTACCGATGCCCAGGGCGCATTGGTTTCCTTCGCCAACGCCATGGAGCGGTTCTACACCCAGAACAACTCATACATCGGCGCCGATGGTGGCACATCTGATATCACTGACACGCTGACGGTGCCAGATGCCTCAGTCTTTGCCAGCGTCTCGCCAACCGATGGCAATGCTGTCTACAATCTCCGCATATACAACTTGACGGCTAACAGTTATGAATTGAGGGCCGTGCCCATTGCTGGAAGCCCTCAGGCTGGCGATGGGTTTCTTCAGCTGAGATCAAATGGCGTGCGTGGTTGGGATGCTGATAATTCAGGTGGGCTCGCTGGAACAGAGCAAACCTGGTCCAAATAGCCAAGTAGTTATTGAGTGCATTCAAGATTTTGACCATAGGTGTCTTCTGGTACGCCGTCGCCATCAGTATCTTTTGAAACGAAAGGGCGTCCGCCCATATTGATTCTTATTTGGGAGGCGTACCGGTTGTCATTATCCTCTGGACACCAAACGATGTTCCCGATGGCCTCCTCGGCGAGTCCTGATGGGCGAAATCTAAAATAGTTTCTAATACCTGTTTTACCGATCAAGTGGCCATAGCTATTGAATTGTACGACCCGCAAAATCTGGCCTTGATTTGACGTTTGTTTTTTGAAACCCGGATCTCGGAAAGCGGTTAAGGGTCTGCTCCAGTCTGAGCCACACTTATGGCTGGTGGTCAGTGGGCATAGGGTTACTGGAACCTGTTCCTGGATCGCAGTGTTCCTCGCCAGGTTTATTAGGGATATGAGCTCGCTGAGAGCTGATCTTTGGCGCGATTTTTTCAAGAGCATGTCAAAAGAAGGTGCGGCGTAGGTCGCGATTATGGCGACAATGCTCAGTACGATTATTAATTCCAGGAGCGAGAATCCTCTCGCCATGTAAGAGTTTTTCATCCTTGAAGATCCATCCGATTAGGTTCAATTGGATTGCGCTTCCTGCGCAGCTTCTAATTCTACCTTAACTCAAGTAGGCGTTTGTCATTTTAGCTAGAAACGTGACCGGTTTCTCTTACGTTTCACTCCATCCCCAACTTCTTCAACCGATACCTCAACGCCCGGAAACTGATCCCCAGCCGCTTGGCTGCCGCCGTCTTGTTCCAGCGGGTCGCCTCAAGGGCTTTCTCGATGGCCTGGCGCTCAATGGATTCCAGGTAGTTCTCCAGATCAATTTCGCCTTCGGGTAAGGTCAGTGCTCCCGGCTCTGTAGAGGGCATTCCTGTGCTGCCTGCACCCGAAAGCCCTGCTGGCGCCGGGCCATTGCCGATGTGAAGATCCTCCGGGCCGATCAGGTCGGCATCGCAGAGGGTAAAGGCGCGCTCCAGAATGTTTTCCAGTTCCCTGACATTGCCGGGGAAATCATGGCCTTTGAGACGGTCGATGGCGTCTGGAGTCAGCGACGCGGGCTCGCATTCGTACTCGCGGGCAATGCGTTCAAGAATATGGTTCGCCAGCAGGCTGATGTCGTCGGGTCTCTCTCTCAGGGCCGGTACCGGAAGCTCAATCACGTTGATGCGGTAGAACAGGTCCTGGCGAAAATTCCCGTCCTGAACAAGCCCTGGTAAATCCTTGTGGGTGGCGCTGAGCAGGCGAATATCCACGGGCACTTCTTTGGTGTCACCCACGGGCCGGACAGCTTTCTCCTGAATGGCCCGTAGCAGCTTTACCTGCATGGCCAGTGGCAGGTCGGCGACTTCATCGAGAAACAGCGTACCACCGTCAGCCGACCGGAACAGGCCGTCCTTGTTGTCCACGGCTCCGGTAAAGCTGCCTTTCTTGTGGCCGAAGAATTCACTCTCCATCAGCTCCGAAGGGATGGCGCCGCAGTTTACCGCGATGAAAGGGTGATCGCGCCGGGGCCCCTGCAGGTGAATCATGCGGGCCACCAGTTCCTTGCCGCTGCCGGACTCGCCGCTGATAAACACTGGCGCCTGGCTGCGGGCCAGCTTGCGAACCTGGTTTCTCAGGCGCTTTATTTCGGCGGAGTTGCCCAGCAGTAAGCCCGGCTCATCGGGGGAGGTGTCGACATCAGGTTCCTGTTCGGAAAGTTTCAGGGCACTGTTGACGAGTTCCCGCAGGCGCGGCAGCTCAACGGGCTTGGATACGAAATCGAAAGCGCCAGCCTTGAGGGATTCGATCGCTGTGTCCATGTTGCCGTAGGCGGTGATGACAGCCACCGGGGTGCAGGGCGAGTGCTGCTGGATCCACTGCACCAGTTCGATGCCATTGCCGTCCGGCAGGTTCATGTCGGTCAGGCAGAGTTGCGGCCGATGCTCACCCAGAAGCTTCTTTGCGCTGGTGATATCTGGCGCGGTCAGCGTGTGAATGCCCATGCGGGTGAGTGTGATTTCCAGAAGGTCCCGGATGTCGGGTTCGTCGTCTACGATCAGCGCTGTGTGAGTGGTCATTGGATTGTTGTCGGGTCCATGTCGTTGTTCAGACCACCGGTATACCGGGTTGGTCATATCATTCGCCCGTGATGGGCAAATGTAATGCGGAAACAACAGCCGGGCTGTTTGTCATCCACCAGGGACAGGTGAGCCTGGTTAGCCTCGCACAGTTCTCGTGCCAGATAAAGGCCAAGGCCTGTCCCGCTTTTATCAGTTGTGAAAAAGGGCTCAAAAACAGAAACCCGATGCTCCGAGGCTATACCGGGACCGAAGTCACGAACATCCACATAGGTTCTCTCGCCGTCAGCCGTGGCGCCCGCGTAGAGTTCGACCCGGCGTTCGCCGGTGGCCTGCTCGCTGTAGCGTAGCCCGTTATCGCACAGGTTCACCATAACCTGCTCGATCTGGCTCACATCAAAGCGGGCCTGGGGCAGGTCGGCTTCTGCTCGCAACTCGATATGAGCTGGTTTCTGGTGGTCATTATCCTGGGTCTGGAGGTAATCGTCACGAAATGCTGAAAGCCAATGGCTGACGTCGATCAGATCGGAACTGGCAGCGCGGCGCCGGGACAGGTCCAGGACATTTTCAATAATGCCATTGACCCGGCGGGAGTGGCGCTCAATGATATCCAGCATTTTTCGATCGCCTTCATCCAGATTGGGGGATTCCCCCATGAGCTGGGACGCGTGGCTGATGGCGCCGAGCGGGTTGCGGATTTCGTGGGCGATGCCGGCTGTCAGCCGTCCCAGTGAGGCCAGCTTCATCTGCTGGGCCTGCTGAGTCACCTTGCTCATGTCATCAATGAAGACCAGAATCTGGTCGCCCCGCTGTTGGTCAAGCTGGGTAAAATTCACTTGTACCATTGGCGAGGTTGGTGTCGACTGAAACGGGTCGGTTCTGCGGGTTGGGTCTTTCAGCCAGGCTTCAAGGCCCAGACGCAGCTGTTGTGGCAGGCTGCGCCCCCGACTGGGTTGCTGGCCGGGTTCTTCACTGGGTATGCCAAAAAGCAGTTCTTCGGCCGCCGCGTTGGCAAGGCGGATATGCCCAAACCGGTCCAGAACAAGAATCCCCGTGCGCATGCGCTGGATTATCTGGCGATTGATCTGTTGCAATTCGGCAATGCTCTGGGCTCGAGAGCTGGCCAGCGCCTCGCTCCGTAGCATGCGCCGGGAAACGTACTGGAGGATAAAGGCCACCGCAAAGTAGAGGATGCCCAGCGATCCAGCCCGGACAATTTCATCGGCCGAGTTGCCAAATGCCATAACTGACCAGGTTGAAATGCCAAGGGAACAGATCGCGCCCAGTGCTGCGTAGAAAGTGCCAATTCTGGTAGGCGTCAGGATATTTCCGGCCGCCACTGAGACAATAACCAGGTTAGCCAGGCCATTGGTGATGCCGGTACTCGTTAGCAAGAGCGCATGGAGAAT
Source organism: Marinobacter sp. SS13-12 (assembly GCF_030227115.1). Taxonomy (NCBI): domain Bacteria; kingdom Pseudomonadati; phylum Pseudomonadota; class Gammaproteobacteria; order Pseudomonadales; family Marinobacteraceae; genus Marinobacter; species Marinobacter sp. SS13-12. Next base: position 13,046 of record NZ_JASSUA010000006.1, on the reverse strand, counting down.
CAGGATGTCCATCAGGATCGAGATGGTGATGTGGCGATTTCGCGGTTGAAAGCCGGCCAGCATTATCAGCGCGATGAAACCGTTGATGGCCAGGTAGCTGACGACGCCAGCCTGGTAATAATCTATAGCCCGGAAGCGGGAATCGAAATTGATCGGATCAACGAACAGCAGCGCCACCAGGATAATGCTGACAACCACCCTGTAATGATTGTAAATGCGGAACAGCCTGCCCATCTGGCTGGTGGGTGGGGCGTCTGTGTAGGGTTGAAGCTCAGTAATCGATGTTTTTGCCATAATCCGATGGGTATCCCGGGAGAATTCTTTTGCCCTGCGGGGTTATAATAGCCTTTTAATGGCAATGAGTTACAGGAGCTGCGTTATGTCCGTGCAAAAGGATCAGTCACCCGGCGGCCAGGGGCCCGGAAAGCTAAGGGTGGTTATGGCCCAGCTTGATTTTCTGGTGGGCGATATTCCCGGCAACACTGGCAAGGTGATTGAAGCCACCCGGCGCGCGGAGGAGGAGCATCAGGCAGATCTGGTTGTGTTTCCGGAACTGTGCCTGACCGGTTATCCTCCGGAAGATCTCCTACTGCGTTCGAGTATGGAAGTGCGCATTGCGGAGGCTCTGGAATTCCTGTGTGAAAGACAGCTCGGCCCCGCGATTATCGTGGGGGCCCCCATCAGGGAAGGCGCCCTGTTATACAACGCCGCAGTGATCATTGAAGGCGGCGAAATAACCGGCCGTTACTTCAAGCAGTTTCCCCCCAACTACCAGGTCTTCGACGAGAAGCGCTACTTTGCTGATGGAACAGACACTCTGGTGGTCGACATTCACGGAGTACCTGTCGGTGTGACCGTGTGCGAGGACATCTGGAGCGATGGTCCGGTGGAGGATGCAGCCGCAGCAGGTGCAAAACTGATTATCAACCTGAATGCGTCCCCCTACGATATTGACAAGCAGGCCCGCCGCAAGGCGTTGATCGAGCGTAAGGCTTTTGAAAATCGGGTCAGTATTGCCTATGTGAACCTGGTGGGCGGGCAGGATGAACTCGTTTTTGACGGTGGCTCAATGGTCTACGATCATTCCGGGGTGCTTGCGGTTGAAGCGCCCCAGTTCAGTGAAGGGCTTTACCCCGTGGATTTCATATTCGAGCACCACTGCCAGCCAGTTTCACAGCCTGCCATCGCCGAGCCCTCCCTGGAGGAGAATGTCTACAAGGCATTGGTTCTGGGGGTGCGGGACTACGTCAACAAGAATGGCTTCAGATCGGTTGTCCTGGGTCTGTCCGGGGGGATTGATTCCGCCGTGACCCTCGCGGTAGCGGTCGATGCCCTGGGTGCCGACCGTGTGCGCGCAGTGATGATGCCTTTCCGTTATACAGCCAGCATGAGCCTTGAGGATGCGGAGGCGGAAGCAGCCACCCTGGGCGTGCAGTACGACGTGTTCTCCATCGAGCCCATGTACGATGCGTTCATGGAAACCCTGGCCGCCCCGTTTGAGGGGACACAACCGGACACCACCGAGGAGAATTTGCAGGCGAGATTGCGGGGGGTGCTGCTGATGTCCCTGTCCAACAAATTTGGCTCAATGGTGCTGACAACCGGCAATAAAAGCGAGATGGCGGTGGGGTACTCGACGTTGTACGGCGATATGGCCGGGGGTTTTGATGTACTCAAGGATGTTCCGAAAACCCTCGTGTTCCGCCTTGCCTGGTACCGCAATAGCGTTTCGCAGGTTATCCCCGAGCGAGTCATCACGCGCCCACCGTCAGCGGAACTGGCGCCGGATCAGAAAGACGAGGACAGCCTGCCGGGCTACGACGTGCTCGACCAGATACTCAACCTGTATGTAGAGCGTGATCTGAGCGCGGATGCTATCGTTGCCCAGGGCTTTGACCGGGCAGACGTGGACAGGGTTGTGCGCCTGGTGGATATCAATGAGTACAAGCGCAGGCAGGCGCCCATTGGTGTGCGGATTACCGAGCGAGGGTTTGGCAAGGACCGCCGCTACCCCATCACCAACGGGTGGAAGAGCGGCAACTGATTATTCGTCGCCCATCAGGCCGAAGGTGACGACGCTGGACAATGAACGGTCCTTGCGCTTGAGGACATCGGGCTGAAACTCCCCGTCCTCATTAAAAGCGGTGCTGTCCGGGAAGTTTTCTTCGAGCATGGCGACCGCATCAGCTGAGGCCTTTTTGAGATCCATGAAGCGGAAGGTCTCAGCCAAAATGATCAGCGCCTCTTCTACAAAGGGTGTGGTGGAGTAGTTCTCCACAATAAAACGCGCGCGGTTATTGGCGGCAATATAGGCTTCGCGGCTGATGTAGTAGCGGGCTGCAAAGAGCTCGAGCTCGGCCAGACGGTTGCGGATGGCAATCATGCGCTGGCGGGCATCAGGGGCGTATTCGCTGGATGGGTAACGGTTCAGCAGCTCGGAAAAGTCACGGAATGCCTGGCGCTGTTCGCCGGGGTCCCTTGCGGCAACGTCAACCGGAAAGTATCTTGCCGCGAGGCCAATATCCAGATTATAGGAGGCCAGGCCGCGCATGTAGAGCGCGTAATCGGCGTGGTCACTTTGCGGATTCAGGCGCAGGAATCGGTCAGCTGCTGCACGGGCCCCTTCCAGATCAAGATTCTGGTAGCGGGCATAAATCAGGTCCAGCTGGGCCTGTTCCGCATAGCGACCGAACGGGTAGTAAGTTTCCAGGTAGTCGAGGTTCAGTTCCGCTTCGTTGAAGTTGCCCGAGTTCATTGCGTCCCGGGCGTTCTCGTAATAGGTTTCTTCCGGCAATACTTCTTCCTGCTCGTTGGAGGCGCACGCACTGATCATAAGCGCTGCGGTAGTCACTAGCAGTAATCGAACAACTGATCTCATGCCGGAATCCCGTATAATGGCGAAAATTCGAATGGTGGGCCATTGTAACGGGGATCTGCTCCCTTGTGCAGTGGCACTCACTGTCGATTGGAAAATTCTGACTCAAACGTAACACTTATCACCGGCCCCGGGGGCTCAATGTCATCTGAAAACCGTATTATCGCCAGCTTCTCTGTTCCGCCGGAACACAGCGACCGCCGTCTCGACCAGGCCGCGGCGGAGCTGATGCCCGAGCATTCCCGCTCACGATTGCAGGGCTGGATCAAGAGCGGGGCGCTGACGGTGAACGGGAAAGCCTGCAAGCCCCGCGATAAGGTCATGCTGGGAGACAAGCTGGAACTGGACGCCGAGCCAGAGGCGCAAGTCAGCTGGCAGGCGGAATCGATTTCCCTGGATATTGTCTATGAAGACGAGCACCTGCTGGTGATCAACAAGCCGGCAGGCCTGGTTGTTCATCCCGCTGCAGGGCACGCCGACGGCACCCTGGTTAACGCGTTGCTCAACCATGCCCCGGAAGTGGAAAACTTGCCGAGGGCGGGCATTGTTCATCGTCTCGACAAGGACACTTCCGGAATCATGGTGGTGGCGCGCAGCCTGATCGCTCACACATCACTGGTTGACCAGCTGCAAACCCGTACCATGGGGCGGGAGTACGAGGCCATCGTGGTAGGTACTCTGACCGGCGGCGCCACGGTGGATGCGCCGATTGGTCGCCACCCCCGCGAGCGCAAGAAAATGGCGGTGGTGCCTACCGGCAAACCCGCGATTACCCATTATCGCCTGATCGAGCGCTTCGCCGCCCATACCCACGTGCGTTGCAGGCTTGAAAGTGGCCGCACACACCAGATTCGGGTCCACATGGCCCACGTCAAACACCCGCTGGTTGGCGACCCACAGTACGGTGGCAGGCTTCGCCTCCCCAAAGGAACAACGGATGAACTGCGGGACGTGCTGGCGGGCTTTCAGCGCCAGGCGCTCCATGCCCGGCAGTTGACACTGCAGCACCCCCAAACCGGGGAAGTGATGACCTGGGAGGTACCTTTGCCCGAAGATATGGAAACGCTGCTCGCAGCGCTTCGCAAGCACGTCAAGGATCTGGAGAGCAATGACTTTTGAGTTGCCACTTATTGTCCCCGACTGGCCGGCACCGTCCTGGGTAAATGCTGCATCCACTACAAGGGTTGGCGGGGTTAGCAAGCCACCCTGGGATTCCCTGAACCTTGGCACGCATGTGGGTGATGACCTCGAGGATGTGACGAAGAATCGTGCCCTGCTTGGACGATGGGCCGAACCTGGCGCCCAGTCTTTCGGTTGGTTGAACCAGGTCCATGGCACCCATGTGGCAGAACTGCCGCAGCCAGGCCAGGTCACTGCTGATGCCTGTGTCACCTCGCAACCCGGAGCCGTTTGTGCCGTATTGACGGCGGATTGTCTGCCGGTATTGTTCTGTGACCCCTCCAGTGGCCGGGTGGCCGCCGCTCACGCTGGCTGGCGTGGGTTGTGTGACGGTGTTCTGGAGCGGACCCTGGAGCACCTGGGTAATCCCGCCGGTGTCCTTGCCTGGCTGGGGCCGGCCATTGGCCCCGAGCAGTTCGAGGTTGGCGCCGAGGTACGGGACGCCTTTCTCCTGAATGATCCGCATGCGGGCAGGGCTTTTGCGACCAGTCCCCTGCATCCCGGGCGCTACCTGGCTGACATCTACGAACTGGCCCGACAACGACTGGCTGCTGCCGGAGTGCTCCAGGTCTACGGCGGCGGGTTTTGTACGGTAACCGACAGTGATCGCTTCTTCTCCTACCGCCGCGACGGACAAACAGGGAGGATGGCGAGCCTGATCTTCATTTCATGATTCCCGTCAATTTTCTGACACTTCTTGCCCGTGTGCGCTTGAAGTCCCGCCGATCGCCCCTACATTAACTGTCAAAGCAGAGAAATTGCCGCCGGCGGGAACGTCCTCCCGGCCGCACGACAGATATTGGGGAATACCAGACTATGAGAATCGACAAACTGACCAGCAAACTGCAGACCGCACTGGCGGATGCCCAGTCCCTTGCGGTAGGCAAGGACCATAATTTCATCGAACCCGTGCACCTGATGCAGGCACTGATGGATCAACAAGGCGGCTCCATCAAGCCGTTGCTGAAACAGGCGGGTGCCGAACCGGGCCGTATCCGTCAGGCTGTCGCCCAGGAAATCGAGAACCTGCCGGAAGTGAAGGGCTCGGCCGGGGACGTGTCGATGTCCAATGACATGGGGCGTCTGTTCAATATCGCTGACAAACTGGCCCAGAAGCGGGGGGACCAGTTCATATCCAGCGAATTGATGCTGCTGGCAGCCCTTGAAGACCGGGGCACCCTCGGACGGGTTCTGCGTGAGCAGGGTGTCGACAAATCCGCCCTGGAAAGCGCTATCGATGAAGTTCGCGGTGGTGAGTCGGTTGATGACCCTGCTGCGGAAGAGAATCGCCAGGCCTTGTCCAAATATACCATTGACCTTACCGAGCGAGCCGAGGCCGGTAAACTGGACCCGGTGATCGGCCGTGATGATGAAATCCGCCGGACCATCCAGGTGCTTCAGCGTCGCCGGAAGAACAACCCGGTCCTTATTGGCGAGCCCGGTGTCGGCAAGACCGCCATCGTCGAGGGGCTTGCCCAGCGCATCGTCAATGGCGAAGTGCCGGAAGGTCTCAAGAACAAGCGTGTGTTGTCGCTGGATATGGGCTCCCTGATTGCGGGCGCCAAGTTCCGGGGTGATTTCGAAGAGCGCCTGAAAGCCGTGCTCAATGAGCTGGCCAAGCAGGAAGGGCAGATCATACTGTTTATCGACGAAATTCACACCGTGGTAGGTGCTGGTAAGGCCGAAGGGTCCATGGACGCGGGCAATATGCTAAAACCCGCACTGGCCCGGGGTGAACTGCATTGTGTGGGTGCGACTACCCTGGACGAATACCGCGAAAATATTGAAAAGGATGCCGCTCTGGAGCGCCGTTTCCAGAAAGTACTGGTTTCCGAGCCCAATGAAGAAGATACCATCGCCATCCTTCGCGGCCTCAAGGAGCGTTACGAAGTTCACCACGGTGTGGAAGTGACGGACGGCGCCATTATCGCGGCAGCCAAACTGTCTCATCGATACATCGCGGACCGACAGTTGCCGGACAAGGCGATCGATCTGGTGGATGAAGCGGCCAGCCAGATCCGCATGGAGATGGACTCCAAACCGGAAGCACTGGATCGCCTTGAGCGGCGGCTGATCCAGTTGAAGATCGAGCGAGAGGCTTTGAAGAAAGAAACCGATGCGGCGTCCAAAAAGCGGCTTTCAGAGCTTTCGGATGTGATCACCGGTGTCGAACGTGAATACGCAGACCTGGAAGAGGTCTGGAACACTGAGAAAGCCGCTTTGCACGGCTCCCAGAAGATCAAGAGTCAGCTGGAGCAGGCCCGGATCGACCTGGAGAATGCCCGCCGTGCCGGCGATCTTGGCCGCATGTCTGAGTTGCAGTATGGCCAGATTCCGGAGCTGGAGCGCCAGCTGGATATGGCGAGCCAGGCTGAAATGATGGAAATGACGCTGCTCCGCAACCGCGTGACGGATGAGGAAATCGCCGAAGTGGTGTCCAAATGGACCGGGATTCCGGTATCAAAGATGCTGGAAGGCGAACGCGACAAACTCATGCGCATGGAAGACGCGCTGCATGACCGTGTCATTGGTCAGGACGAGGCTCTGGAAGCTGTTTCCAACGCGGTAAGGCGTTCACGTGCGGGTCTGTCAGATCCTCATCGTCCGAACGGCTCCTTCCTGTTCCTCGGGCCAACGGGCGTGGGTAAGACAGAGCTCTGCAAGGCGCTGGCTGCCTTCCTGTTTGATACCGAAGAAGCCATGGTGCGTATTGATATGTCCGAGTTCATGGAGAAACACTCCGTGGCCCGGCTGATTGGGGCACCTCCCGGCTACGTGGGGTATGAAGAGGGTGGCTATCTGACTGAAGCAGTGCGTCGCCGCCCCTATTCGGTGTTGTTGCTGGATGAGGTTGAAAAGGCGCATCCGGACGTGTTCAACATACTGCTACAGGTACTTGAAGATGGCCGCCTGACGGATGGCCAGGGCAGAACCGTGGATTTCCGCAACACGGTCATCGTGATGACTTCTAACCTGGGTTCGGACATCATCCAGCAGAAAGCCGGGGAGGAGAACTACGAGGCGATGAAGTCGGCGGTTATGGAGGAAGTGGGTACTCACTTCCGGCCTGAGTTCATCAACCGGGTGGATGAAGTGGTTGTGTTCCATCCGCTGGCCAAGGGCCAGATTCAGGGCATTGCCAGGGTCCAGATCGAGATCCTCAACAAGCGCCTGAAAGAACAGGACATGAAGCTGGAGCTGGACGACGGCGCCATGGAGTTGCTGGCGGAAGTGGGCTATGACCCGGTCTACGGCGCCCGCCCGCTGAAGCGTGCGATCCAGCGGATGATCGAAAACCCGCTGTCGCAGCGGCTGCTTCAGGGCGACTTCCAGTCCGGGGATACCATTCGCGGGACGGTGAAAGATCACGCTCTGGAGTTTTCCAGAGCTTGATGTGTTGAGCAAAAAGGCGGAGCAGATTGCTCCGCCTTTTTTTATGGGGCTGACTTGCCCTGAATACGGTTTACTCTTCGGAAGGCGCGCCGCAGTTCTCTTCTGCTATTTCCTCAAACTTCGTGCGCTGCTCTGCAATTTCTTCCTCCGATAGGTAACGCTGCTCGCCATCCTCTTCCACCCGTATCCGGCTGTTACGCTGCAGGATGCTCAGGTTGCTGCGTGCGGTTTCGCAATTGGCTTCCCGTTGCTTGCGTCGGGCCTCTTCCACAGCGCTCTCTTCTTGCCGCTCGGCTTGTTCGGCTTCCTGTTCTTCCAGAGCTTTAACCTGTTCCTGGGGGCTCTGGCGGTTGCTCGCTGAGGGTTTCCCGGTGCGTATGCTGACAGACTCCGACTGTTGCCCGGTCGGTTGCCGGTCGCCGAAGTGTGTTACCCCGTTCTCATCGGTCCATTTGTAGACGGAGGCAGCCGAAGTCATTGTCGGCGCTGCAACCAGAAGTACTGCCAGGGTAAGAATTTTTCTGTTCATGCCTCTACTCATTCCGCGTTAGCCTTTTCGGAGTACTGCCTTAAACAGCACCATCTCTGTCTAGCCTATGTTTATCATGCCATTTGTAAAGGTAACTTTCTTGAGTCTGGTTCAAATACTTGCACAAAATATGGCAGACCTTTGTCGGGTAAGAACACAGAATACTGCCGCCGCTATTGACAGGGAGTTCATCGCTGTCAAAATTGCAGATTGCCTGAAGACTGGGGTCAATACGGCAGGCAATCCCGTGCGAGTATCCCCCGTTTAATTACCACACTGAATGCCCCGCGCGAGTCGCGGACTGGTTGTTGCTTACGTGCAACCCGTTGATTGGCCGTTCTCCGCAACCCTCAGGAGTGCGGCTGGCCAGGAGACAACCTCTTACAGCTGGTGTGGCGGAATATCCGGTTAAGCTTTCACAAGAAGCTTGATGCCCGGACATCCAGGCAACCGGGACGCGTCCCGGCTCATTCACTCGTAGAAGAGGGTAGAACATCGTGGAGTTATTGTCTGGCGCCGATATGCTGATCCGGTCCCTGCAAGATGAGGGGATCGAATACATATATGGCTATCCGGGTGGTGCAGCGCTGCATATTTATGATGCGTTGTTCAGGCAGGACAAGGTCAAGCACATTCTGGTGCGTCACGAGCAGGCGGCGGTCCACATGGCCGACGGCTACGCCCGTGCTACCGGATTGCCGGGCACCGTACTGGTTACCTCGGGTCCTGGGGCCACCAACACCATTACCGGCATTGCCACCGCATTTATGGATTCCATTCCCCTGGTGGTGCTGTGTGGTCAGGTCGCATCAACCCTGATCGGTGAAGATGCGTTCCAGGAGACCGATATGATCGGCGTCTCCCGTCCTGTTGTGAAGCACAACCTGAGCGTGCGTCATCCGGAGGAAATTCCGGAAATTATTCGCAAGGCCTATTACATCGCCGCAACCGGTCGACCCGGCCCGGTGGTCGTTGACATCCCCAAGGATATGACCACGCCGAACGAGCGCTACGAGTACGTGTTCCCGAAAAAGGTGAAGTTACGCTCGTACAACCCGGCGATTCGTGGCCACGCCGGTCAGATCAAGAAAGCCGTGGACATGCTGATGGCAGCCAAGCGCCCGATCATCTATGCCGGTGGTGGCGTGATTCTCGGCAAAGCCTCAGGCCAGCTCACAGAACTGGTCAGGATGCTCGGCTACCCGATCACCAATACCATTATGGGTATCGGTTGTTATCCCGCATCGGATAAGCAGCACCTCGGTTGGCTTGGAATGCATGGCACCTACGAATCGAATATGGCCATGCACCATTCAGACCTGATTCTTTGTGTGGGGGCGCGGTTCGATGACCGTGTCACTAACGCTACCGAGAAGTTCTGCCCGGGTGCGCGGATTGTTCATATCGATATTGATCCTGCTTCAATCTCCAAAACCATTGACGCCGATGTTCCCATCGTGGGTCCGGTCGATGCCGTGCTCAATGAAATGATTACACTGGTCAAGGAGAGCAAGGAAAAGCCGGACGACGATGCGATCGCTGCCTGGTGGAAGCAGATTGAAGAATGGCGTGCGTTCCACGGCATGCGCTATGAAACCAGCCCGGATGTGATCAAGCCGCAGGAAGTGGTGGAAATGCTCTGCAGGCTCACCAATGGCGAGGCGTATGTGACTTCGGACGTGGGGCAGCACCAGATGTTCGCGGCCCAGTACTACAAGTTCGATAAGCCCAATCGCTGGATCAATTCCGGTGGCCTCGGCACCATGGGCTTTGGCCTGCCGGCTGCAATGGGCGTCAAACTGACGCACCCGGATGATGATGTGCTCTGCATTACCGGTGAGGGCAGTATCCAGATGAATATCCAGGAGCTGTCTACCTGTAAGCAGTACAACCTGCCGGTGAAGATCATCAACCTGAACAACCAGTCGCTTGGCATGGTCAAGCAGTGGCAGGACATGAACTATGAATCCCGCCATTCCGAGTCTTACATGGGGTCCCTGCCGGACTTCGTCAAGCTTGCGGAAGCCTATGGCCATGTTGGTGTCCGCATTGACCGCAAGGAAGATCTGGAGTCGAAGCTGAAAGAAGTGCTGGCGATGAAAGACCAGCTGGTATTCGTTGATATCTACGTCGACCGGTTTGAGCACGTCTACCCGATGCAGGTGGCGCGCGGCTCAATGAAGGACATGTGGCTCAGCAAGACGGAGAGGGTCTGATCATGCGTCGAATCATTTCTGTTTTGCTTGAGAACGAACCAGGGGCGTTGTCCCGTGTGGTGGGACTGTTTTCGCAGCGCAATTACAACATCGAAACCCTGACGGTGGCGCCGACCGAGGACGAGACCCTGTCGCGCCTGACGGTAACCACCTCCGGTTCCGACAAGGTCATCGAGCAGATTACCAAGCAGCTCAACAAGTTGATCGAGGTGGTCAAGCTGGTGGATCTTACCGAAGGGGCGCACATCGAGCGCGAGCTGATGCTGGTCAAGCTCAAGGCCACAGGCTCCCAGCGGGCCGAGATCAAACGCACTGTCGATATTTTCCGTGGCCAGATCGTGGATGTAACCAGTTCCGTCTATACCGTCCAACTGGCCGGGAACAGCGAAAAGCTGGACGGCTTTATTCAGGCGGTAGGAACGTCCGGCGTACTAGAGGTCGTTCGCAGCGGTGTTTCCGGCATTGCCCGTGGCGAGAAGGTATTAAGCCTGTAACAGGCGCTGACATCATTCTGTACAATGACGGCCACTAAAAGGCCAATTAACAATATATAGAGGTTATACATGCAGGTTTACTACGATAAGGATTGCGATCTTTCCATCATCCAGGGCAAGAAAGTTGCCATCATCGGTTTTGGTTCACAGGGCCACGCTCATGCGTGCAACCTGAACGAGTCCGGTGTTGATGTGACTGTTGGTCTGCGCCCGGGTTCTTCTTCCATTGCCAAGGCAGAAGCCTATGGCCTGAAAACCAGCGATGTCCCGTCTGCCGTTGCCGCAGCTGACGTGGTTATGGTCCTGACGCCGGACGAGTTCCAGGCGCAGCTGTACAATGCCGAGATCGAGCCGAACCTGAAGCAGGGCGCTACACTGGCCTTTGCCCACGGCTTTTCGATTCACTACAACCAGATCGTACCGCGTAAGGATCTGGATGTGATCATGATCGCCCCGAAAGCACCGGGCCACACCGTACGCACCGAATTCACCCGTGGCGGCGGCATCCCTGACCTGATTGCCATCTTCCAGGATGCGTCCGGCAACGCCAAGAATCTGGCCCTTTCCTATGCCAGCGGCATTGGCGGCGGCCGTACCGGCATCATCGAAACCACCTTCAAGGACGAGACCGAAACCGATCTGTTCGGTGAGCAGGCTGTTCTGTGTGGTGGCACTGTTGAACTGGTCAAGGCGGCTTTCGAAACGCTGGTAGACGGCGGATACGAGCCCGAAATGGCGTATTTCGAATGCCTGCACGAGCTCAAGCTGATTGTTGACCTGATGTACGAGGGCGGCATCGCCAACATGAACTACTCCATTTCCAATAATGCGGAGTATGGTGAGTATGTGACTGGCCCCGAGATCATCAATGAGCAGTCCCGTGAAGCCATGCGCAATGCACTTAAGCGCATCCAGACTGGTGAGTATGCCAAGATGTTCATTCAGGAAGGCAGCAGCAACTATCCGTCCATGACAGCTCGTCGCCGCATCAATGCCGAGCATCAGATCGAGACCGTTGGTGAAAAACTGCGTTCCATGATGCCCTGGATCTCTGCCAACAAGATCGTGGATAAAGAGAAGAACTGAGCCGGTACCTCGGTCTGGTTTGAAAAACGCGGCCCGGGTGGCCGCGTTTTTCGTATATACTCCGCCTAAATGCTTTCCGGAGTGAGTGAAATGACTGACGAGAAAAAGCAGACCAAAAAGAACGATCCTCAGGAGACGAATGAATTCAAGGGGCACGAATACGATATCGAAGCTGGTGAAGTCGTCGAGGAAGAGCTGGTTGAGGGTGCTCCGGTTCGTCGCAAAGGGATTTATCTTCTGCCCAATGCGCTGACTACGGCATCACTGTTCTCCGGTTTCTATGCCATCGTCTCTGCCGCTAACGGGATGTTTGATAACGCCGCCATCGCAATCTTTGTCTCCATGATCCTGGACGGTCTTGATGGTCGGGTCGCCAGGCTCACCAATACCCAGAGCAAGTTTGGTGAGGAGTACGACAGCCTTGCCGATATGGTAGCCTTTGGTGTGGCGCCCGGACTGGTGGCTTTTTTCTGGTCGCTGAATAATCTTGGTCAGGTTGGTTGGGCCATTACTTTTATTTACGTGGCTGGCGCGGCTTTACGTCTCGCACGCTTCAATACCCAGATTGGTTCTGTGGACAAGAACTACTTTGTCGGGCTGGCCAGTCCTGCCGCCGCTGCCTGTGTCGCCGGGTTGGTATGGTGCTTCCATCTTGTGGAGCCGGCCAGCTGGCTGACACTGATGACGATTATTGTTGTGGGTGGCTGTGGCGTTCTGATGGTCAGCAATATCCTCTATAAAAGCTTCAAGGATCTGGATATGCGGGGGCGGGTGCCTTTTGCGGCCATTCTCCTGGTGGTTCTTATCTTTGTGGTGGTTGCACTAGACCCGGCGACGGTTCTGTTTACCGTGTTTCTTGCTTATGCATTGTCGGGCCCGGTTTTGGCTTTGTTCAGAAAGTCACGCCGGTCTGAGGATCAGTCTGCGTGATGGCAGGGTGAAAACTGAGCATTTTGTATAGGGTTTGCACAGTCCCGTACGTGCTAACCGAAACAGGGTAAAAATAGTTGATTAACCTCGTTGACACATTCTCAGGGCTCTGTAGAATGCGCATCTCTTTCGAGGGACACGCCGCTGAGGCGGGTCAGAATTTGAAAGACAACCGTTTGATTTTACTGGCAGTTTTTCGACCCTGGGTCGGAGCCAAAATAAACGGTTGACAAGGCAGCGATTCGATGTAGAATACGCCACCTTGATCGGGCAAGCCCCGAACGCTCTTTAAAAAGTTGACCAAGTAATTCGTGTGGGCGCTGGCCGAGGTATTTCGGATACGA